>JAICXR010000022.1 GCA_025980355.1 Chloroflexota bacterium
CCGTCACCATCGTGCCCGTCATCGTCCTGTTCTACGTCACGCAGAAGACGCTCGTGGAGGGGATCAGCATCACGGGGATCAAGGGATAGCGGAGCCGGAAGTTTCAGCCAGGAGATTAATCTCCTGGTCCTTGGGCTTGGCACGTTCATTCGAGGGTTCACCAGCACCATCATCACTTGAGGGATGCAGCATTGCGGTATTGGCTCGGGCTCATGCCGAAACGGCGGCGGAACTGGCGGCTGAAGTAGAAAGGCGAGCGAAAGCCGACCGCCCTGCTGATCTCGCCAATGTCCTGCGTGGTGTAGGTCAGCAACCGGGCGGCCTGGTGCAGGCGCATCTGGAGCAACGTATCCAGCACCGAATTGCCGGTCTCCGCCTTGAAGAGGTGGGCGAGGCGCGAGGGGGAGAGCGCCACCCGCGCGGCAAGTGCGGCGATTGGCTCGGCGATGGTCAGGTTTTCGGCCATCGCCGCGAGCGCTTGACGGATGCGCGGGTCCCGCCGTTCGACGGTCGCGACCGCCGTCTCTAACGCGCAGAGCAACAGCACCTCCTCCAAGGCGTTGAGCGCCAGTTCCTCGGCCAGGGCGCCAGACATGGGGCGGGCGACGGCATCCGCGAGCAGGCGAGCGAAGGCGCCGGCAATGCGAACGCGACTGGCCGGCGAGGCCACGGTGAGTAAACGCAATCCGCCGCCCACCTTCGGTAGTTGTAGCCATGGTCCCCAGTCCGGCCGCGGCAGGAAATGCGCCCAAAAGAACTCCCAGCGCCCACCGGGCGGGACGGCGTAGTCGTGCGGTACGCCGGGCGCGAGCAAGGTCACGTCGCCGGCATGGGCGAACACGGTAGCCCCGCCGCTGCGATAGCGTCCCGCGCCGGCAGTCGTATAGGCGAGCAGCCAGTCGCGCGTGCCCGCGCTGCGGCGCGTGGCGTAGTCGTCGCCTTGATCGAAGTGCCCGGCGACCAGGACACCGGGCGGCGGAGCGGGTGTTTCCACAAGAGCAGGATTGTACAGGTTCGTAACAGTGCTGTGCATTGCCGTCCGTCCAGGCTGGCCGGATACTATAGGGTAGCATCGCTTGCCGAAGGAGCGAAAGAAAAGGAGAAAAGGTATGAGTACGCTGACCGCCCCTCCCGCCGTGACGTCCACCGATGTCGACGCGTTCGCGCGCGACGGCTACCTGATTGTGCGGGGCCTGCTGAGCGCCGCCGAAGTCGCGGAGCTGCGGACGACCTTCGACGAACTGCACGCCCGGGGAGATATTCCCGGCTGTTTCAAGGCGCTGCCGGTGGAGGAGGCGCGCGCCAAGGGCGACATCCTCCTCGCCTATCCCCGCATGATGCATCCGCACCGGGTCTCCGATGTGGCGATGCGCTACATGCTTCACCCCGCCTTCGCCACGGTCCTCAGCGGCCTGTTGGGCGAGCCGCCGATTGCCGCCCAGAGCATGTTCTATTGGAAGCCTCCGACCGCGCGCGGCCAGGCCTTCCACCAGGACAACTTTTACCTCAAGGTCCACCCCGGCACCTGTGTCGCCTCCTGGGTCGCCTTAGACGACATCGACGAGGAAAACGGCTGCCTATTCGTGGCCCCCGGCAGCCATCGCCTGGACATCTTCTGCCCGGAAGAGGCCGATACGACGGTCTCCTTCACGTCGCACTACGTGCCGGTGCCGGAAGGGCTGGAGCAGGTGCCCGTGCGGATGGCGCCGGGCGACACGCTGTTCTTCGGCGGCAACCTGATCCACGGCTCCTGGCCGAACCGGTCCGCGGACCGCTTTCGCCGTTCCTTCATCTGCCACTATGCCGGCGAGTCCGCGCACGAGCTCTCCAAGTGGTATTTCCCGCTCTACGGCATGGACGGCAAGGTCGTGGAACGGGAGACGGCCACGGGCGGCGGCCCCTGCGGCGACGAAGCGAAAGGGCCGCACTGAGGTCTCGGGCGTCCCGGCCTGCTTTATGCGTTCACTCCCCGCGCAAACGGTCGTGTCCGGTCGACAACGGCCTGTCGTGGGAGACGAACACCATGCTGCGCACGCGCACCCTCGCCGGCCTCCTCGCTGGCTCGCTGATCCTCACGGGTTGCTCGATGAGCGCAACGGCGTCGAACAGCAGCGGAACGAGTTCCTCGGCCCAATCGACCGCCGCGACGACAAGTAGTTCCGTCAGCACGTCGGCGGCGACCAGCGCCGCGACGAGCACTGCCGCGGTGACCACCAGCACTGCCTTGACCACGACCGCCAGCCTGGCGACCAGTACGGCGCCCGCCCAGACGGCGACCCAGCAAAGCAGCGCCTCAACTCCGGTGCAGACGGTCGCCGGCGTCCCGACCCCGGAACTTGTGGCCGCCAGCGCCGGAGCGCCTTCCGGCCAGGGTACACCGCTTGCCCCGGACTCCGTGATCAATGTCGCGAAGAAGGACACGCCCGGCGTGGTCCAGATCACCAACGAGCAGGTGCAACTCGGTGCCCTCGGCAATAGTCAGACGGTCCCGGCCGGCGTGGGCACCGGCATCGTGCTGGATAACCAGGGCCATATCCTCACCAACGATCACGTCGTGCGGGGCGCCCAGAAGCTGGTCGTGACACTGGCCGACGGCGCCAAAGAATATCCGGCCAAACTCGTGGGCGCCGACCCCCGGACGGACCTGGCCGTGATCCAGGTCAGCGGCGCCCAACTCACGCCGTTGGCCCTGGGCGACTCCGGCAAGCTGGCGGTCGGGCAGTGGGTGGTCGCCATCGGCAACGCCCTCGCCTTGCCGGGCGGCCCCACCGTCACCGCTGGCGTGGTCAGCGCCCTCGGGCGTACCGTCCAGGAGCCGGCGATCCAGAGTGGCAGCGGCCAGAGCGGTAGCGGCCAGGGTGGCGCCGCCCGGAGTGTCCAGGCCGGCACGGCCGGGCCGTACCTCTTCGACGTGATCCAGACCAGCGCCCCGATTAACCCCGGCAATAGCGGCGGTCCGCTGGTCAACCTGGACGGGCAGGTGGTCGGCATCAATACCCTTGAGGCCGGTCAGTCCGAACCGGGCGGCCCCCAGGCCGAAGGGATCGGCTTCGCCATCGCGATCAACACCGCCAAGAAGATTGCCGACACACTCATGACCCAGGGCCATATCGACTATGCCTATCTCGGCGTCGACATCACCGACAACTCGCCGGCCCTGGCCCAGCGCTATGGCGTCCCCAACGTTCCCGGCGTCGTGGTGCTACAGCTCCCCTCCGGCTCTCCCGCCGGGGCCGCCGGCATCCAGCCGAAAGACGTCATCACCGCAATCGATGGGCACGCGATAACGGACACCAGTGCGCTTTCCCTCACCTTGCAGTCGTACAAGCCGGGCGACAAGATCACCCTGACCTGGGTACAGGCCTCGAACGGTCAGAAGGTGAGCAAGCCGGTCACCCTGGGCCAGGCACCGGCCCTCTGATCGCGCCCGCCTCGCCCGCCCTGCCCCGTTGACGCGCCGCCGCGCGAGTCGTACCCTTGCTCCAGGTGAGTCGTAGCGTCGGGAGGGTACATGAAGCTGGCCGGGAAGGTCGCGTTGGTCACGGGAGCGGGTTCGGGGATCGGTCAGGCCATCGCCCTGCTGTTTGCCGCCGAGGGGGCACGGGTTGGTGTGGCGGATTTTTCGGAAGCCGGTGGTAACGCGACCGTTTCCCAGATCCGCGCGGCGGGCGGCGACGCGGAGTTCTTCCGGGTCGACGTCTCGCGCAGTGCGGAGGTCAATGCCACGGTGGACGGGGTACTGCAGCGCTGGGGACAGCTCGACATCCTCTGCAACAACGCCGGTATGGGCGTGGCGGCGACGGTGGTCGAGACCGCCGAAGAGGATTGGGATCGGACCCTGGCGGTCGACCTCAAGGGCGTCTTCCTGGGCTGCAAGTATGCCATCCCGCCGATGATCGCCCACGGCGGCGGCGTCATCGTCAATACGGCGTCCGTGGCCGGCCAGGTCGGCGTGCTGAATCGCGCCGCCTACTGCGCCGCCAAGGCGGGCGTGGTGGGCCTCACCAAGTCGGTGGCCGTGGACTACGTCGGCCAGAACATCCGCATCAACGCGATCTGCCCCGGCACCGTCGATTCCCCCTGGATCCAGAAGATCCTCAGTGCCCAGCCCGACCCGGTGGCCGAGCGGCAACGTATGGTGGAGCGCCAACCCATGGGCCGCATGGGCGAGCCGGCGGAGATCGCCAGGGCGGCGCTCTACCTGGCCTGCGACGACAGCGCCTTCGTGACTGGGACGGCGCTCGTCATCGACGGCGGATTGACGGCGCGGTGAGCGGGACCGCCTGGGATGGCCGGTGAGCCTCCTGACTCGGGCCGACCCGCCGCGTTCCGAGCAGAGCGTGCCCCCGCGCACGCCCTGGGGGATTGGCCACATCGTCGGCATCCTCGCTTCGAGTGTCCTAGGCTGGGTGATCGGCGGCGTGCTGCTCGTCGGCGTCATGTTGCGGAACGACCAGCGCGCGGTGTCGCTCAACACCGGCCTCATCCTGACGGCCATCCTCTATCTGGTCCTGTACGCCGCCATCGTGATCGTGATCCGCAGCACCGGCGGCTGGAGCCGGCTCGGCTACCGCTTCCCCGGCTGGAAGACGCTTCTGGGCGTCGTCGCCTTCCTGCCCGTCTGGTTCGGCATCCTCTTCCTCGCCGGATTCGCGTCGGCCTTCGTCATCAATCATGGCCAGCCCATCCCGTCCAACGTCACCGACCTATTCGGCCCCGGCGGACTGAAGGGCCTCGGCCCCACCACGATCGCCCTGGCCTTTGTCGTGGCGGCCCTGGTGGCGCCGCTGGTGGAGGAGGCGTTCTTCCGTGGCGTACTCTACCAGTGGCTGCGCGGCCACCTCGGCGTCGCCCCGGCCGTCGTGCTGGACGGCCTGCTGTTCGCCTCGGCCCATCTGGTCTCCGGCGTCGCCGGCCTCTGGAAGCTCCTCCCGGTGCTGTTCGTGATGGGCTGCATCCTCTGCCTGACATTCCAGCGCACACGTAGCCTCTTCGCGTCGATGCTCCTCCACGGCGCCAACAACGGCCTGGCGATCGTGGCACTGCTCGTCACTATGAACCGGTGACGGTCCTACACCAGCCCTTGCCTGAAGTGCTTGCCGGTGCGGTACCGTCGCCAGATTAAGAACGAGCGTAGGGCGGCATCCAGGGTGCTGGAGACGTAGACGCCGGGCAGACCGAAGCCCAGGTAGATGCCGATGAACCAGCCGAACGGCAGGCGGACCAGCCACATGCCGATGACCGCCGCCACCATGGGGAAGCGGGTGTCGCCGCCGCCGCGCAGGCTGCCGGCGAGGGCGTTGGAGATGCCGAAGAAGGGCTGGGAAAACGCCACCACCTTCAGCGCCGACGCCCCGATGGCGTCGATGGTCGGGTCGGTCGTGAAGAGCAGCATGATCTGGTCGGCCAGGAGGAACAGCACGGCGCCGGCGACGGTCATCCAGAGCACCGAAGCTATGGTGGCGTAGTTGGAGGTCTGCCG
Source organism: Chloroflexota bacterium (assembly GCA_025980355.1). Lineage (GTDB taxonomy): Bacteria > Chloroflexota > UBA4733 > UBA4733 > UBA4733 > UBA4733. Next base: position 5,483 of record JAICXR010000022.1, read on the forward strand.
AGCCTGATCCGGCCGCCGCGCGCCGAGCCGCTGGCCGGTGAGTGTCGTCGCGGCCACGGCAAAGCCCATGGCCGGCAGGTAGGAGATGGAGACCGCGTTGAAGGAGACCCGTTGCGCCGCGTACACGGCGGTGCCCAGCCCAATCACCATGAACCCGTAGACCAGGAAGCCGCCGGAGATCACGATCTGTTCGCCCATGGCGGGGAGGCCGATGCGCAAGAGACGGCGCATGAGTGGCAGGTTCGGCCGCCAGCCGGCGCGCCCGGCGATGTCGGTGGGCCGCCGGCCGCGCGAGAGGATGAGCAGGAGGGCGAGGCAGCCCACCATCCGGGCCCCGGCGGCGCCCCAGGCCGAGCCGGCGACGCCGATCGCCGGCAGGCCGAAGTGGCCGAAGATCAGCCCGTAGGCCAGCAGGCCGTTGATGATGTTGATCCCGCCTGTGACGACCATCGGACTGCGCGTATCGCCGGCGCCGCGCAGCGCCGCCCCGGCGATCAGCATGGTCACGAAAAAGACCGACATCTGGGCCGAGATGCGCAGGTAGATGGCGCCGAGGCGCACCACCTCGGGCTGTGGACCGAGCACGGCGACGATCCGTTCCGCCGTGAAGGAGACGATCACGGCGATCGCGATCGAGATCAAGACGCCCATAAGCAGCGACTGCTTCGTCGCATGGTTGGCACGACGGCGGTCGCCCGCCCCGATCGCCTGGGCGACCAGCACCGTCGTGCCGGTGGCGACGGCGGCAAAGGCGGCGATCGCCACCCACATCAGTTGGGTGGCCGTGCCGACGCCGGCGATGGCGTCCGCGCCGAGGCGCGAGACCAGGGCCAGGTCGACGACGCCCAACGCCGTCTGAAAGGTGTTCTCGAGGATGACCGGCCAGGCCAGCCGGTTGACGAGCCGCCGAATGGCCCGACCATCCAGCTCCACCGGGGGCGGAATGCCGTCTAAGGGCGCGGCTTGGAGGGCGATGTCAGGAGTGCTGATGGCTAGAAGAGCGACAACTGCTGCGGCGGCTTCTCGGACCCGGGCTGTTCGTTCTGGCGGGTGCGCGTCTTCGCCTCGTCGATGAACCGGGGCAGCTTCCGAAAATCCTCTTCCAGGGTGGCGCGGAGACTCTGTTGGTGCAGGGCGGCGGCGGGATGGTAGAGCGCCACGACGGTGCGCCCGTCCACCACGCGGGCCGTGCCGTGGATGGCGGAGATCTTCTCCCCCGGGAAGAAGCGCGCCATGGAATGGCGGCCGAGCGTCACGATCACGAGCGGGTTGATCAGCGCCATCTGCTTATCCAGATAGGGAGCGCAGGCGGCGATCTCCGCCGGCAGGGGGTCACGGTTGTTGGGCGGGCGGCACTTCACGACATTGGTGACGAACACCTGCCGGCGCTCGAGGCCGATGCTGGCGAGCATCTGATCCAGGAACTGGCCGGCGGCACCGACGAAGGGCCGCCCCTGGCGATCCTCGTGGAAGCCCGGCCCTTCGCCGACGAACATGAGTTCGGCGTCGGTCGGGCCGTCGCCGGGGACGGCCTTGGTGCGCGTCTTACTGAGGTCGCAGAGGGGACACTGGCGAATCACCGCGTCCAGCTGTTGCAGTTCGGCCTGGGCGGTGCTCATGAGACGGCCGCTGGCTCCGGCGCCAAGTAGCGGTCCAGATGATGGACCCGCCCGAGCTGAGCGCGTATGCCCTCCGCTTGCCTGGCGTCCAGTTCGACCAGGGGCAGGCGGGGCTTGCCGACGGCAAAGCCGACGGCGTTGAGCGCCGCCTTGAGCGGGATCGGGTTGGTGGTCTGGAAGAGGGCCCGGACCAGGGGAATCAGCTCCCGATGGATGGCGGAGGCCGCTTCCAACTCGCCGCCGACGGCCAGGCGGATCATCTCGGCGATCCGTTCGCCCACCAGGTGGCTGGCGACGCTGACGACGCCGTGTCCGCCGATGGCCAGGATCGGCAGCGTATCCTGGTCGTTGCCGCTATACACGAGGAACCCCCGCGGGGCGCGACTGATGATCTCACCGATCTGCTCCAGGTTGCCGCTCGCCTCCTTGACGCCGACGATATTGCCCACCGCCGAGAGCCGGATCACCGTCTCCGCCGTCATGTTGAGGGCCGTGCGGCTCGGCACGTTGTAGAGGATGCACGGCAGGCTGGTGGCGCCGGCGATCGCCTTGAAGTGCTGATACAGGCCTTCCTGCGGCGGCTTGTTGTAGTACGGCACCGTCAGGAGCACGCCGTCGACGCCGACCTCCTCCGCCCGGTGCGTGAGCTCGATGCTTTCTGCCGTGTTGTAGTTCCCGGTCCCGGCGATGACCTTCCCGGTGTTGCCGATCGCCGCCTTGATCTCGGAAAACAGCCGCACCTTCTCGTCGTTGCCCAGGGTCGGCGCTTCGCCGGTGGTGCCGGAAACCACCAGGCTATCGCTGCCCGAGGCGACCAGCCCTCTGGCCAGGCGCACCGCCTGACCGAAGTCGATCTGGCCCGAATCACTAAACGGCGTTGCCATCGCGGTCACCAGACGGCCGAAACTGGTCATAGTAGATTCCCTTCGCCTCCGCCACTCACGTGAGCCGACAGTCCATGCAGTGCATCGCTGTCCCCGTATTGTGGCACTTTCGCGCGCCGCGCGCCAGTCCTTTCGCCGTCGCGGCGCGCCGACGCTAGCCGAAGATGGCGGCCTGGTGCTCGGCGACGATCTCCTCCGGCAGCAAGCGCAGCAGCCAGGGGGCGAGGGCGATAGCCACCGACCAATCGACCGCCGCGTCGGCCGGCAAATCCACCAGCGGTCCCAACACCGGCACCAGCATACTCGCGAGCGCCGAACCGGCATCCGGGACGAGCAAGGCGACGGCGAGGATGACGAGCGCCCAGAGAAACAGCGCCTTGCGGAGCACGGGCACGCGCGGGTCGGCCAGCACAGCCTGCACCAGCTTGACGGTCTTCCGCACGTGCAGGAGCAGGCGGAAACGACCGATAGGTCGCGGTTGGCGCGTCATCCGGGCCGATCGGCGGCCCGCGCGCATCACCGGCCCGGACGCCTCGCGCTGAATCTGTGGCATACCACGCCTCCGTTCCACAAGGGTATCTCTTACTATGATCCCATGGCCGCGCGCGCCTCCCCCGCCGTAAGTGCCGTGTACCGCCGGGCATGGCTGGTACGCTGTTAGAGCACGACCGAGAGTCCGACGGGGTGGCGTGGGGCCGGTGATGCCGCCGATGCCGGGCCGGCGGATGGTGGCGGCAGAGAGAAGGATGCGCGATGCAGGCGATCGACGACGTTGACGGGATACTCCTCAATCGGGTCCAGGGCGACTTTCCGCTGACGGCCCGGCCTTTCCAGGACCTTGGCGCCTGGCTCGGGCTGCCGGAAGCCGATGTCATCGGCCGCATCGCGCGCATGAAAGACGGCCGGGTGATCCGGCAGATCTCGGCGATCTTCGACACACGGCAACTCGGGTACAAGAGTTCCCTGGTCGCGATGCAGGTGCCGCGCGCGCGCGTCGATGAGGCCGGGGCGATTATTAATCAGCATCCGGGCGTCAGCCACAACTATCGCCGCAATCACGCCTACAACCTCTGGTTCACCATCGCCGTGCCCCCGTCGGTCGACATCGCCCGAACCGTCGAGCTGATCGGCGAGGAGGCGAAGGCGACCGCCACCCGGCTGATGCCGACGTTGCGCCTCTTCAAGATCGGCGTCGACCTGGATATGACCGGAGAGCGCGGCATGACGGCGCGCGGCAAGCCGGAGTACGACCACACCCGGCGGGAGCGCGAGAACCCGCCGCTCACCGCGCGCGAGATCGCCGTGATCCGCGAGCTGCAGGAAGACATTCCGCTCGTTCCCCGTCCCTTCCAGGCGGTGGCCGAGCGTTTGGGCATCGACGAGTCAGGCCTGTTCGCCGAGGCCCGGGCGCTCACGGAGTCGGCCCGGATGCGCCGCTTCGCCGCCATCCTGCACCACCGCGAAGCCGGCTACAAGGCGAACGCGATGGCCGTCTGGAAGGCGCCGGAAGAGCAGATTCTGGAGATCGGCACCCGCATGGCCTCGTTCCGATCCGTCAGCCACTGCTACCAGCGTCCCGTCTACCCGGACTGGCCCTACAACCTCTTTGGCATGATCCACGGCCGCTCGGCCCAGGAATGTCAGGAGACGGTCGACGCGATCAAGGCGGAGACCGGTCTGACGGAATACGCGATGCTGTACTCGAGCAAGGAATATAAAAAGACGAGGGTCAGGTATTTCTGCCCGGAGCTCGACGAGTGGCATTTGCGCCATCACCTTGCCCCAGTGGCGGCCAGCGTTTAGCCGACCGTCTGTCGCCGCTCCCCGTACCCTCGTGCCGTTCCGGCAATGACGTTTGTCCTATCGGCTTGCGTTCTCGGCCCCAGGCGGTCAGGATGGGACAGCAACGGAGCGAGGGAGGTCCCCATTTTCCGCATGGTGTTGAAGCTCGTCGGTTCGCTGCTCGTGGCCTTGGCCCTCAGCACGCCGGGCGGCGCGTTCGCCGATGGGGCGGTGATCGCCATCGACCCGGGCTCCTCCATCACGTTCGCCGGCCAGGGCGCCGGGCATGGTGTCGGTTTGGACCAGTGGGGTGCGCGGGGGCGGGCGCTGGCGGGGCAGAGCGCCGCTCAGATCCTCGCCGCCTATTACGCCGGCACGACGCTTGCCCAGCAGGGCGACGACTCCGCGCCGATACGGATCTTGATGCCGTCCGGCAAGGTGCAAGCGCTGAGCATGCACGACTATCTGGCCTCCGTCGTCTCCTCCGAGCTGCCGCCAGGCTTCCCCACTGCCGCGGTGCAGGCCCAGGCCGTCGCCAGCCGGACCTACGCGCGCTGGCAGATGAGCGCCGCCCGGCCCTATGACGTGACCAGCACGGTCAGCACCCAGGCCTTCGGCGCCATCGCCCGGCCCGACGCCCTCGCCGCCGTCGCCGCCACGCAGGGGATGGTCCTCACGTACGCCGGCGCCGTCATTCCTGCCTATTTCTTCGACTGCAGCGTCGGGGCGACGGAGGACAATGAGAACGTCTGGGCCGGGGCGCCCCAGCCGTACCTCCGCTCCATCGACGACCGCGACGCGAAGGGCGTGCCCTACGCCGCCGGCTGCCCGCGCCGGCAATGGCAGGCCGGACCGTTTCCGGGAGCCGACCTGAGCCGTATCCTGGCGGCCGACCCGCGCACCAACGTTGGAACGGTGCGGGCACTGGCTTTCGGCGATCGCAGCCCGGCCGGGCGCTGGATCAGCGTGACGATTCAGGGGGACGCCGGCAGTAAGACGGTCAGCCTCTCCATCTTTCGGACCGTGATGAACGCCGGCGCACCTGCCGGTCGCACGATCTTTAGCGCCGATTTCGCCGTTACGACCGCCGACCAACCACCTTCGCGGTCCCTGCTGGAGAACGGCGACGTGCCGGCCTCCGGTCTCCGGATGTTCTCTTTCGTGCTGTAACCGCCGCTGGGCAGCCGCCAGCCGCTCCGGGGCATGACGTATGATGGCAGGAGGGGACATCAGGGAGCTCCCGGTGTGGCACGACGGATGCAATAAGGCCGAGTGGCTGTTTGCACGTTGTGCTGGCCAGGCGTATGCGGAGGCATGATCATGATCGTTGGTTTCAATCCTCGCCTCGTGCCGATGAATCGGCGGCACATGGTGGACCAGTTGCGCCGGGCCATCGAAACGGCGCGCGAATTCAGCCTGAACACGCTGGAGTTCACCTGCACCGAGGCCATGTTCGCCCTCGGACTCCCGACCGTCTTCGGCGGCGATTTCATGGAGACATTGATCAGTACGAAGGGTCTGCGTTTCCACCTCCATATGTTCTACGGCCACCATTCCATCGATGAAGTCGGCATCTGCGACACCCACGCCCCGGCCAGGGCGCTTTTCTTGCGCCGAATGATCCAGGTGATCGAGTACTTCGAGCACAACCGCCCGATGGACATGTACGTGATCCACAGTGGCGCCCGCATCGTGGACGTCGCGCAACATATGCAGGCGCTGTGGAAGAGCCTTGACGTGCTGCGGTCGCTCTATCCGGACATCCGCCTGGCGATCGAAAACGGCCGGCCCGGCACGGTGCTGGAATTCCCGGATGAGGTCCTCTATCTGCTGGATGGCTATGGCGACGTGGAGTTCGTCTTCGACACCGGCCTTGCCTACCAGGCGGTGGGCTATAATCGGGAGCTGTACGCTGGCTTCCTGCGTGCGCTGGATCACTTCAGCGACCGGCTGGCGGAGATACACTGGAATAACACCGCGCCCGGCGCGCCGCCGGATCGCCCGCTCCACGTGCCCCTGGAACGTGGCATCGACCTGCAGTTGGTGGCCCATCACCTCGGTCGCAATCCGCGCGCGGTGCACCTCATCGAGACCATTTGCACCCAGCAGCCGGAAGCCCTGGCGCGCGACCAGCGCGCCCTCTGGAACGCCCTCGGCGCGGCCTGATCCGGCGCCTACGCTCCCTGCTATGCTGGAGGCGATGGCGTACCGATGGGTCGTGTCAAGGGAACAGCAAGGATGCGCATGCTCGGACGGCGGCATATCGCCCTCTGCGCGGTAGTTGCGATGCTCGGTGCGTGCTCACCGGGTGGCGCCGCCGTTTCCGCCACGTCCAGCACGTCCGCGGTAACGACCAGCGCCCCGCCGGCCACGTCACCCGCCACGGCGACCGCCGTGAGCCGCGCCGCCAGTGAGCCGACACCGACGACGGCGAGAACCACGAGCAGTACGTCGTCCGCCAGTGCTCCCGTGACGACGTCACGGTCTTCCAGCACCGCCGTCGGCACGACGCCCACGGTGCCCGCGGCGACCGCGGCAACGGCGACACCCGCCCCGGTGCCGCCGTCCCCGACGCCCGCCGCCGATCAGTCGTTGGCGCTGTTGCAGGACTCTTTCTCCCTCCTTACGGAGAAATTCTTCAAGCCACTGAACTCCAAAGACCTCCTCTCCGTCGCCTGGCAGGCGGCGGCGAACGAGACCCGCAGCGAAGGGGGCCATACGGACGTCGCCGCGCCCAAACTGTCCGGCGATCCGGCGGCGGACTTGGCGGCGTTCTCGCAGCAGTACCTACAGTTGGTCGCCGGACTGCCCGGTAACCACTCTCAGGTGGCGTTCCGGGCCGCCCAGCAGATGGTCGGGAGCCTGCACGAGCAGCATACCTACTTCCTGACGCCCAGCGAGGCCCAGCAGTTCACGCAGCAGTCGTCGGGCCAGAGCAATTTCGTCGGCATTGGCGTGACCATTAATGCCATCGCGCCGCCGTTCCTCATCACCGACGTCTTTCCGAACAGTCCGGCCGAGAAGGCCGGCATCCACGCCGGGGACGAAATCGTGAGCGCCAACGGCAAGGTCTTGACCGCCGCCACCCGCGATCAACTGACGGCGGCGCTGGCCGGCCCGGTCGGGTCTACGGTGACGATCGACCTGAAGCCGCCCTCCGGGAGCACGCGGGAAGTGACGGTGGCCCGGCAAGAGGTCTACGAGCCGCTGCTGGAGAGCCGCGTGCTGGCCGATCACATGTGCTACCTGCAGTTGCACAGCTTCCCCTTCGCCGACCAGGTGCTGCCCGACGGCAAGACGGTGCTCCAGGAGCTCGACGCCGATCTAACGACGTGCCAACAGGCGGCGGTGACCGGTTGGATCCTTGATCTGCGCGGCGACCCTGGCGGCGCCGATGTGGAACGCTTCGCCTCCCGCTTCATCGCCGATGGCGTGCTCTCCACGTCTCGCGATCGCCTGGGGGCGACCTACGAGATGGCGCCAACCGGACAACTCTTCCCGCAGCAACTGCCGTTGGCCGTGCTGATCGACGGCGGCTCGGCGTCGTCGTCGGAGATCCTCGCCTCCGCGGTGCAGGACCTCCATCGGGGTATCATCGTCGGGACGCACAGCGCCGGCATCGTCAACGGGACGGAGCTGATGCCGCTGCCCATGGGGGCGATGCTGGGGGTGGCGGTGGAGCAACTGCTGCGCGACACGAACGGCGGCCCACTGGACGGACACCCGGTCGTCCCGGACGTGACGATCAGCGCGCAACCCCCGACCGCCGAGCAACTGGCGGCGGGCACTGATAATCAGATCACTCGGGCCGCCCAGGCGCTGGCCGCGGGTAACGCGAAGAACGTTGTGCCCGCCGTCCCCACCCCAGCGCCGCTCATGTTGACCGACCAGGCGCTGGAGCGCGAGTTGGGACCGCTGCTGCCGGACAACTCGGCCGTTCCGACCACGACGACCACGAAGCGCGTCGATCTCACCATCGATACCCTTGACGGCTACGCGTCGGAGAATCCCAGCCTCGGCCAGGCCAAGGCGCGGGCGATCCGGCTTGGTTTCCGGGGCGAGCTGATCCGCCGCTATGGTCCGGTGGATTCGCCCGACTACACCGTGGGTATCGGCCTCTATAGCAATGCGACCGGGGCGCACGACGACCTGGCCCAGGTCTACGCGCCGGGAGAGTTGCAGAACCCGACGGAGACTATCACGGTCGTTACCCCCGCCACCTTCGGTGACGAAACCGTGGCGAGGGTCGGCACGGGCCCCAACGCTGGCTCGTCGGAGCTGACCTGGCGGCACGGCGCCGTCGTCTTCGATCTGCAGTTCAACGGCAACCCCGGTGACGTGCCGTTCGCGAAGATGGTCGCGGTTGCCAAGGCAATGGAGGCGTTGTACAAGGACCATCCGGTGTCGTAGGCGGGGGAGGCCCTCTCTCTGCCTTCGGCATCTCTCCCCCAAGCCTGGGGGAAAGCCAGTATCTAGCGATTGGTAACCCATCCCGAACAGTGCCGCACGGCGATAGTCCGGAGATGCTACCGCCAGCCCGGCCGCGTTCCTCTCCCCCAGGCTTGGGGGAGAGGTCAGGAGAGAGGGCCCCTCCGCTCCAAATACGACGCCAGCGCCGCCAGCGCGGTCTGCAGGCGCACAAACGCTTCGGTCGGCGTGCGGTAGACGCTGAAGTAGTGGTGAACGTCCTGGTCGCTGCCGGATTTGTTGGTCATGTAGTAGAAGTGGTCGCTGGTTTGCAATTGGCGCCAGATGCGGATCAGCGTCGGCTCCCCACTGGCGAGCACCTCCGGCCCGAGCCGCCGGAGCTCGTCGAAGCACCAGCGTTGCATCGGGTTGCCGAGCCAGGCGCTGGTGTCGCGCTCGGCGTCGGCCCAGGAGACGGTGTCATACGGCCCGACGTTGACGACACCGACCGGTCGCAGGCGCTCCACCGCTTCCGACGCCGTCACCCATTCCAGGTACGGATGGTGGGCGACCTCCCGCGGCAGCCAGGCCAGGAAATCGAAGATGCCGTCGGCCGCCCACATATGGTTGCCAAAGGCTTCGTAGTCCATGGCCAGCGTGATGACCTGGTGCGGGTTCCCCGCCAGCCAGCGGGCGAAGACGTCGGCGTGCAAGGGCCAGAAATCCCAGGCGCGGTTGCTGAAGCGGTAGCCGATATCGTCGCTCGCCTGGTAATCGCGCAGCAGTACCGGCAGGCCGCTGGGGGACTGATACAGGAAATTGGGCGAGCGCCAGTGATCGAGCACCCGTTCGATCCCTTCGGTCAGGATGCCCCGAAAGCCGAGACCCTGCACCGTCTCGGCGATGTCGTTGTTGTACAGGCATTCGGTGTTGCGAAAGAAGGTCGGGCGGCGCCCGGTCAGCTCGGCGATGGCCCGGGAATGCAGTTCCACCTGACTGCAGAACTCGCGGCGATCGATGCCGAACAGGCTGGAGAGGGAGTGGTAGAAGGTCTCGCCGGTGAACTCGACGAGGCCGGTCTCCGCCAGTTGGCGGAAGAGGTCCAGCAGCCCCGGCTCCCACAGGCGCGCTTGCTCCATGAAGGTACCGGAAAGGGCGAAGTTCAGCTTGAAGGGCTTTTGGCGCCGGGCCTGCTCCTGGACCAGGTGCAACAGGAGTTTGGTCGCCGGCCAGTAACATTCTCGGGCGACGCGGCGGAAGACCTCTTCGTTGAACCACTCCTCGAAGAGATGGTCGTAGAGTTCCGCCGGCGCCGTCTCGCACATGCGGCGGCGTTCCGGAAAGTCGCGCAGGCGGTGCGGCTGGTGGGCGAACAGGTAGAGGGTCACGAGGGCCACGGCATTACCTCCGAATGGCGCGTGAACTGCCCGGCCAGATCGAAATCAGGCCGAGGATGACGGCCAGCACAAAGGCGACATCGCCACGGACCTCGTGCGCCTGGCTCACGAGTACGCTACCACCGATCAGCAAGCCGATGCAAAGCGCCGCCGACACCAGCCGGCGACCCGTCCGCTCCAGTCGGGCGATATGGTAGGTCATCTCGTCGACCGCTTCGACGCGCAGTTGGAGGCTGCCCGTGTCGATGCGGGTGAGCACGCGGTCCAGCACGCGGGGCAGGTCCAGGGCGATGCGACCGTAGTCGCGGACCTGCTTCGTGAGCAGCTCCAGGACGTCACCGGCTTCGTCGCGTCCCGCCAGTTTCCGGGCATAGGGCGTCATCACCTGCACGACGTTGAGGTCGGGGGCCAGGCCGGTACTGAGGCCGACCAGGGTGCCGATGGCGCGGCCGACGAAGACGTAGTTGGCCGGAATCTGGAAGGGTTGCTCGTAGATGAGGTCCTTGACCTGGGCGAATACCTCGTGGGGGCTGATATTGGCAAGTTCCGCCAACGAGTTGCGGTAGAACTGGTCGAGGAACCAGGCCAGGCCGTCGCGGACGGTGCGCAGATTGGCGCCGCGGCGCAGGAAGCCCATGTCCGCCAGCGTCCG
>JAICXR010000569.1 GCA_025980355.1 Chloroflexota bacterium
AGCGCAATGGTCGAACAGGGCGTACGTTCCTATGGCGCGGTCTACCTAGGCGAAGGCTGCGTCGTGCGCTCCGGCACCGTGCTGCACGGGCCCGTCGTGGTCGGCGACAACACCATCATCGAGGCGGGCGCGACGGTGGATCGGAGCGTCATCTTCAGCAATTGCCTGATCTCCAACGCCGCATCGATCACCGGGGCGATCATCGGCAAGCAGTGCTCCGTCCGGACCGGCGCCATCGTGGCGCAGGGCGCCGTGATCGGCGACGGTTGCACCATCGGTGAGCGGTCGGTCGTGCGCAGCGACGTCAAGATCTGGCCGGATAAGGAGGTGGAGGAGCAGGCGACCGTCAGCAGCAGTCTGATCTGGGGCGGCCGGGCCCGGCGATCGCTCTTCGCCGGCCATGCCACGATCAGCGGGCTGGCGAACGTGGAGCTGACGCCGGAGCTGGCGGCCAAGGTCGGCGCCGCCTACGGGTCCACCCTGCCCATCGGCGGCACGGTGCTGGTCAATCGGGGGCACTCGAAGGGCGCCCGCATGATCAAGCGGGCGATCATTTCCGGGCTGCCCTCCGCCGGCATCGATGTCCTGGATACGTCGACCTTGCCGATCCCGGTGGCGCGCTACGAAACACGGATGAGCCGGGCCGGCGGCGGTATCCATGTGCGCATGTCGCCGTTCGACCCGCGTTTCGTCGACATCCGGATGTTCGACGCCAACGGCGCCGACGTCAGCAAGAATGCCGAGCGCAAGATCGCCAACATCTACGTTCGGGAAGACGTGCGGCGGGTGCCCGCGGACCGTTTAGGCGCGATCTACGCCGGCCCGGAACCGCTCGCGACCGCGGAAGAGCGCTATCGCGAGGCGTTCTTGCAGCGGGTGGACCGGCCCATGCTGGAGGGGGAGCGCCCGACGATCGTCGTCGACTTCTTTGGCGGCCTCTTCGCCCCTCTCGGCCAGCGGCTCGTGCGGGAGGCCGGTTGCAACTTGATCGAATTGAACGCCATCCCCGGCGAGCCGGAGACGCGCTCGGAAACGAACATCGCCAAGCACCTGCGGATGCTCAGCGCCGTCACCAAAGCGGTGGGGGCAACGGCGGGCGTGCTCTTCAACTACAGCGGGACGCGCATGACCATCGTGACGGAGCAGGGCCAGGTGTTGCCGCCCTGGCACGCGCTGGCGGTGATGATGTTGCTGTCCTGGCAGGGCGCCCCACCGGCGACGGAGATCGGCGTACCGCTCAACGCCCCCCGGCTGATCGACGCCCTGGCGATCGCCGACGGCAACGGGGTGCGCACGCTGGCGCCCGACCCGGTCGTCGTCAGCGGCGCGACGATGCAGTCCGATCTCGTGCTGGTCGGCGATGGCGCCGGGGGCTTCGCCTTCCCGGAGTTGCCGGCCGGCTTCGACGCGCTGTTCGGGACGGTGAAGATGCTGGAGATGCTGGTGCGCTCCAACGCGACCCTCTCCCGGCTGGCGACGGAAGTGCCCCCCTATTTCCTGGCCAAGGCCGAAGCCTACTGCCCGTCCGAGCACAAGGGCAAGGTCATGCGCCGCCTCCACGAGCAGGCGCTGGAAATGGGCGGCAAGTCGGCCCAGGGCGTTCGCCTCAGTACCGGCCCCGACACCATCGTGATCGTCCCCGATGCCGACAAGCCGGTCTTCCACGTCCAGGCGGAAGCGGAGACCGAACAGCACGCCGTGGCGCTGGCCGAACGCTACGCGGAGATGATCCGGGCGTTCGAGGAGGCGTAGGGGCAGGCCCCCGTGCCTGCCCTGCTGCCGTACCCGTGCCTGTGGATCGGTCGCCACCGCACCCGGGCAGGCACGGGGACCTGCCCCTACGCAGCGCCGTCTGGTGTCCTGGCCTCCTCCGCCAA
>JAICXR010000514.1 GCA_025980355.1 Chloroflexota bacterium
GGCAGCCAGAAGGCCTGGTGCGGGTCGCTACACAGGAGCGCCTTCCCCGTGGCGGCTCGCCGGCCGGCGACAGCCCAGTTGTTGCTCCCCCGGTTATCACCCATCCCGGCGAGCGTGATGTTCACGTCCGATAGCCCGCCATTGGCCGGCGGGTAGGGGCTGCCGGCCGGCACGATCCGCTCCTCCACGGCCTCCGGCGTGAGATAGGCCCGTCGCAGCTCCTCGTCCGGCAAGAAGCGCGCCGCTTCCGCCACGACCAGGGTCTCCAGCCGCCCGTTGAGCGACCACCAGATGCCGCGCAGAATTGCCAGGACATCGGAGACGCTGAATGGCTCCGGCTCGTAGTTCAGGAGGACAAACTCGATAGGCAGGTCCCGACCACAGTGCTCGATTTGCCGATTGATCCCGGCGACGAAAGCGTCCAGCACGGCGCGGGTCTGCTCGTCGACGCGCCCGACCTCGGCGCCGGCGATACGATCGATGCCGACGAGACGATGGGTGAGGTCGGAGCGCAGATAATTCGGCCCGAGCACCTCCGCCTGGCGGCCCAGCGCCCGACGCCGCAGGCGATCCATCTGCCAGAGACGATCCTGGGCCATGGCAAAGCCCAGCCCGTAGTAGCAATCGAGCGTCGTATCCGCGCAGACGTGCGGCACACCGGCCCGGTCGCGCAGGATTTCCACCTGACGGCCCACGGCCGCTTCCAGACGGCATTCCGGCAGGGGTAACCGTCGCCCCAGCAATTTGTCCCGCGCCGCCCCGAATTCGGCGGCGGTGATGCCCGCCGCCCGGCATACTTCCTCAACGCTGCGGTCTCCCCGCAACGCCGCAAGCAGCGCCTGGTCATCCACTACCTGTACTCCCTCATCGGCAAACGGCCGTTCGATCGCGTCCCGTCCCGGTCCGGGCAGCAGCATGGCATATGGCGCAACAGCGTGCAAGGGCTGGTAGAGTAGGTCAACGAAGGAGCAGGGCCGCGACTGCGGTCTGCGACTCTCCACGCGACAAGGCAGGGCGCGAACATGGCAGGAACCCTGTTCGGGATCATCCCGATTGTCTACACGCCGTTCGACGCCACCGGCGCCATTGACGAGGCGGACGTGCGGCGGCTCGTCAACCACCTCATCGCGGCGGGAGCGCACGGCCTGGCGGCCGTGGGCGGCGCGAGTGAGTGCCACAAACTCAGCACGGATGAGCGCTCATGGCTCGCCGCCATCGTGATCGAGGAGGCACAGCAGCGTCTGCCCGTCATTGTCGGCGTCTCGGCGAAGACAACCGATACCGCCGTCACGCTCGCCCGCCAGGCGCAGGCGCTGGGCGCCGCCGCCGTCTTCGCCACCCCGCCAACCGAAGGACCGGTCGACCTGCCGGCGCTGCGCCGTCACTTCGGCGCGCTTGCCGAGGCGACCCAAATCCCGTTAATCCTGCAGGATGCCCAGATCACCGTCGCGCCCGACGACATCGCCGCGCTCGCCGCCGAGTTGCCGGCCTTGCAGTACGTGAAGGAAGAGGCCGCCGACTCCGGCCATCGCATTACCGCCCTGCGCCGGTTGCTGGGCGACCGCCTCGGCATCCTCTCCGGCGGATCGTACCTCCTCGACGACCTGGCGCGCGGCGCGCAGGGCGCGATCCCCGGCAGCGTCGGCGTGGCCGACCTCGCCCGCGCCTTTAGCCAGTGGCGGGCCGGGGATACGGCGGCGGCGCGAACATCGTACAACCATTTCTTGCCGCTCTCCTTCTGGCGCCGCCAGTTCCCGCTCCTCGGCGCGAAGGAGGTGCTGCGCCGGCAAGGCGTCATCAAGGTGGCCGCGCTTCGGGAACCGGTAGGACCAACGATGGACGAGCATGACCACCGGGAGTTGACAGCATTGCTGGGGACGATGGGGCCGCCATATTGAGATACAGAGCTTCGCGCCGCCGGCTGGGTTTGACAGCGTCCTTGCCTGCTGCTAGCATAGGCGCTGTCACCGCGAGAACCGCCGCATTTGCCGGGGAGACGACGTGACTGATCGCGTTCGTGTCTGCCTTGTCGGTCTCGGTTGGACCGGCTCCAATCATCACGCCGGCTACCGCGCCATCGCCGATCGCGCTGAGGTCGTGGCCGTCGTCGCCCGGTCCCCGGAGGGCAAGGCGAGGGCGCAACACTGGGGCGTGCATACCTGCTACGACGACTGGCGCGCCGCCCTGGACGCCCCGGATATCGACGCGCTCGACTTTTGCACCCCCTCGTTCCTGCACGCCGAACAGGCTGTCGCCGCGCTGGAGGCCGGCAAGCACGTCTTGTGCGAGACGCCGGCTTGCCAGTCGCTGGAAGAGGCGCGTCGCATTCGCTGGGCCATCGCCGAACACCCCCGCCAGGTCGCCCAGACGGGCCATATTGCCCGCTGCTGGCCGACCTTCGTCGAAGCCCACCGGCTCGTCACGGAGGGCGCGCTGGGGAAGATCTTCTATGTCTCGTCGAACTACGCGCACAAGAC
>JAICXR010000587.1 GCA_025980355.1 Chloroflexota bacterium
CAAGGCGGCGAGGATGGTCGGCGTCCGGTCCGTGGAGGCGTCGTCGTGGACAAGAATTTCCAGGTCGACCGGGAGCTCCACGGCGGCGACGCGCCGGACGATCTGCTCGATCGTCGCTTCCTCGTTGAAAGCGGGGATCAGGACGGAGAGTTTCACGCCGTCAGGCCAGCGCCAGGTGGGCCGGCAACGGGTCCTCGGCGTCCTGCCAGGCGGCGCGCAGCAGCTCCGCTTCCGTGTGCCACAGGCCGCGAGCGGCGCCGACGAGATACAGCGATCCCGTCACGCACACCAGGCCGTCCTTGCCGGCCAGGGCGATGGCGCGACGTGTGGCGCTGATCGGCCCGGGCCGCGTCTCGACGGGCGCGCCGTAGCCCCGGCAGAGCGCCGCCAGTTCCTCCGGCGGTCGGGCCGCTTTGCCGATGACCTTCGTGGCCGTGCAGACGATGGCGTCGGCCAGCGGGGCGAGCACCTCGACGATGCCGTCCGGCGCGTGGCTGGCCAGGATCCCCAGCACCAACACCAGGCGGCGACCCTGGCGCACCTGGTGCAGGGTGCCGGCGAGCGCCTCCGCCTTCTGGGCGTTGTGGGCGCCGTCGAGCAGCACCTCCGGGGCCTCCTGCATCCGCTCGAGGCGGCCGCCGAAGCGCACACTCGCCAACCCCTGCCGCACGGCATCCTCACCGATCGCCGGTCCCCGACGCAGGCACCGCGCCGCCGCCACGGCCAGGGCCGCGTTGGCAACCTGGTGCTCGCCCAGCAGGGGCACGAACAGGTCGTTCCAGCGCACGTCGCGGTCCTCGTAGCCGAAGTGACTGCCGGTTGGCCCGACCCCGATGATGCGCCAGACGAAGTCGCGGCCGGCGAGCCGAACGGGCGCCGCCTGAACCTCGGCCTCGGCCAGAACGACCGCCAGCGCCTCCGGCGGTTGCTCGGCCACCACGACCGGGACGCCCGGCTTGATGATCCCGGCCTTGTGCCCGGCGATGTCGGCGATGGTCGGCCCCAGCGTCCGCACGTGGTCCATGCCGATCCGGTTGATGACCGCGACATCGGGCACCAGGACGTTTGTGTAGTCCCAGCGGCCGCCGCTCCCCACCTCGACGATCCCCAGGTCGACCCGCTCCGCGGCGTAGGCGGCGAAGGTGAGGGCGACCCAGACTTCACCGTACCGGAGCGGCCCTTCGGGGCTCGTGGCGTTGAAGCGGGCGACTTCCGCGCGAAAGCGCTCGACCAGCGCCACAAAGCGGCCGATGTTCATCAAGCGATCGTTAATGACCAGCTTTTCCAACGGCGTCTGCAGGTACGGCGAGACGTGCAAGCCCGTCCGCCGGCCGGAAGCGTGGCCGATCGCGGCGAGCATGGCGCAGGTCGAGCCTTTCCCCGACGTCCCAGCCACGTGCATGGCGGCGAACGCGCGCTCCGGGTGCCCGAGCTGCGCCAGAAAGCCACGCATACGTACGAATCGCCGAAGGTGGCGCTCTTCCAACGTATACAACGGTCGCGGCTCCGGTCGGTCGGCGGGGCCGCGAATGTTGCCTTTGATCCAGTCGGCGGCGGCGTGGTAGCCGGAAAACTCGTCCACCAGCGCCCGGCGCCTCTCCGCAACCTTCACCAGCATGCAATTCGCCCGCGCTAGTCTAGCACCAAGCCCGCTCTCCCGACCGCAAGCCGTCCCTGGCGTCTACGGCTGTAGGGGAGTGCGTCGCACGGTTGCGAAACGATCCAGGCCGGAACATCGCTGCTCC
>JAICXR010000250.1 GCA_025980355.1 Chloroflexota bacterium
AGCTGTCCCAGCGGTTCGACTTCCGCGGCACCAACGCCGGCATCGCCTGGGCCGGCGAGAACGGCGTCACCCTGCAGGCCGACACCGAGGAGCCAGGCGATCCTGGTCGTCGGCGGCGGCAGCAGTATGGACGTCGCCAAGGCGGTCGGTATCCTGGCGACGAACGGCGGCAAGATCACCGACTACGAGGGCGGCGACCGCGTCGGCCGGCCGGCGGCGCCGATTATCGGGGTGCCGACGACCGCCGGCACCGCCAGCGAGGTGACGGTCTTCTGCGTCATCACCGACCGCGCCCGCAAGTTCAAGTTCTCCTGCCGCTCGGCCAACCTCGCCATGCGCCAGGCGGTCATGGACCCGGAACTGACCGTGAGCATGCCGCCGGCGCTGACGGCGGCGGTGGGCATGGACACCCTGACCCACGCCATCGAATCCTACGTCTCCGCCCTCGCCTACCCGTTGACCGAAGCCCTGAGCCTCGGCGCGATCGCCCTGGTCCACGAGCATCTGGAGCGCGCCGTCCACGACGGCGCCAACATCGCGGCCCGCGACGGGATGCTCATGGCCTGCTGGATGGCGGGGGTGGCCTTCACCCAGGCCCGCCTCGGCAATGTCCACGCCATGTCCCACCCGGTGGGCGGCCACTTCAACGTGCCGCACGGCGTGGCGAACGCCATCATCCTGCCCGTGGTCATGGACTACAACGCGCCGTCCGCGCCGGCCAAGTTCGCCCGCATCGCCGAACGCCTGGGCCATCGCGGCAGTGGCAGCGATGCGCAGGACGCCGCGGCCGCCGTCCAGTTGGTGCGCCGGCTGTCGGAGCGGGTCGGCATCCCGCCGTCTCTCGGCGCCGTCAGCGTGCCCCGCGACGGCATCCCGGCGCTGGCGGCCGACGCCATGCAGAGCGGGAACATCGCCATCAACCCGCGTCCGACGACCTACGAGGATATGGTAAGGCTCTACGCCCAATGCTTCTGACCGACATCCAGGCGGCGATGGGCAGCCACCGGATCGACGGCTGGCTGGTCGCCTCCTTCCGCGGCAGCAACCCGATCTTCCACGACCTCACCGGCATCGCCCATCCCTTCACCCGCCGCACCGTCCTCTGGCTGCCCGCACAGGGCGACGCCGTGCTGCTCGGCTCGGCCGTGGACGGCCATTCGCTGGTCAGCGGCGTCGACTGGATCAAACGGACCGTGCAGTATGCCGGGTTGTCCGACCTGCAACATCACCTGACGGCGCTCCTCCATGGCGCCCAACGGGTGGCCATGGAGTACACGCCCGAGGGCACCAACCCGCCGATCTCGCGCGTCGACGCCGGCTTCGTAGACTGGGTCCGCGCGCAAGGGCCGGCCGTCGTGTCCTCGGGCGACCTGATCAGCCTGCTACTGCGCTGGGACGCCGGCCAGGTCGCCGACCACCGCGCCGCCGCCGTCATCGTGGACCGCGTGCGCGCCGCCGCCTTCCGGGAAGCCTTTGCCCGCACCGACACCGTCGAACCGGCGACGGAACACGAGCTCACCGCCACGATCCTTGCCCAATTCGCGGCGGCGGGATTGGTCGACGGCGGCGTCGACGTGGCGGTCAACGCCCACGCCGCCGATCCCCACTACGTCCCCTCCGCCGAGCGGCCGACGCCAATCCGGCCGGGCGACAGCCTCCTGATCGACCTCTGGGCCCGCCGGCCCGGCGACCGCTCGCCGTTCGCCGACAGCACCTGGATGGGCTTCGCCGGCCCCGAGCCGCCGCCGGAGTTGATGCGCGCCTTTATCGCGGTGCGGGAAGCGCGCGACGCCGGCATCGCCCTCCTGGAGACGGCCTGGCGCGGCGGACGCGCGCTGCGCGGGCGGGAGGTGGATCGGCACGTCCGCGCGCTGTTGGTCGGACAGGGCTACCCGACGCAGTTCAGCCACCGTACCGGCCACAGCCTCGGCTGGCGCCACGTCCACGGCGACGGGACGAACCTCGACGACTTCGAGTTCCCGGATGACCGGATGCTGGCCCCGGTCGCCGGCGTCACCGTCGAACCGGGCCTGTACTTCCCCGGTCGCTTCGGCGTCCGCCTGGAGGTCAGCATCGTCCTCACCGAGCAAGGGCCGCTGGTCACGACGGGCCGGCAAGACGCCCTGGAGACACCATAGTGTTGGTCGTGGCCAGCAGTAACGGACGGGTCGGCATCGGGGAGGCCGTGCGGGTGCTCGCGGCCGGCGGGTCGGCGCTGGACGCCGTGGAGGCGGGCATCCAACCGGTGGAACTGGACCCGGCCGACCACAGCGTCGGCGTCGGCGGGCTGCCGAACATGCTGGGGCAGGTCGAACTGGACGCCAGCATCATGGACGGTCGGACCCGCGCCGCCGGCGCCGTGGGGGCGTTGCAGGGCTACGCCCACCCGATCTCCGTCGCTAGAAAGGTGATGGAAGCGCTACCGCACGTCTTCCTGGTCGGCGACGGCGCCGCCCGCTTCGCCGCGGACATGGGCTTCCCCCAACAGGAGTTGCTCACGGCGGCCGCGCGCGACGCCTGGGAGCGCCGGTTACGCCAGCCGGCGTCGGACGCCGAGCCAGGGCTGCAGCGCTACTACGACGCCATGCGCCGCCTGCACGAGCGGGTCAAGACGGCGGTAGACCCCACAGTTCCGAACGAGACCGTCAACTTCCTGGCCCTGGATGCCGGCGGACATCTGGCGACCGGCGTCAGCACCAGCGGCTGGGCCTGGAAGTACCCGGGGCGGCTGGGCGACTCCCCGGTCATCGGCGCCGGCAACTATGCCGACGACCGCTACGGCGCCGCCGCCTGCACCGGGCGCGGCGAACTGGCGATCCGCGCTTGCACGGCCTTCGCCACGGTCATGCACATGCGGGCCGGCCTCGCCCCCGACGACGCCTGCGCCGCCGCCCTCCAGGACGTCCTGGCCCTGGACGACCAGTACGCCGGCCCATTCAACATCGTGGCCCTCGACCCCACCGGTCGGCCCGGCGCCGCTTCCAACCGGCCCGATAGCACCTACATTGCGATGGCGCCGGGGCAGTCGGAGCCGGTGACCTGCCCTCGCCTGTACGTCCATTAAGGAACGGCCCAAGCCGGGGGCCGCGCCGAAAAGCGGCATCCTCGCAGCTCCACGTTCAATAGTCGCGGAAGGAAGCAGCAATGTCCATCGCCACCGTCCAGTTCCGCAGTAAAGCGCTCGGCCGCCAGACCACCTACACCGCGCTCCTACCCGATGCCGGCGCGAGCCCGTATCCCGTCCTCTACCAGTTACACGGCAGCAGCGACTCCCACAGCTCCTGGCTAGTGCAGACCGGCATCGCGCGTTACGTCGCCCGCCTGCCGTTGATCGTGGTGATGCCGGAGGGTTCCCTCTCCGCCTGGCTCAACTATGACGAGACGGAGCGGTGGGAAGACTTGATTATGCAGGACTTCCCGGCGCACCTGGCCGGCACGTACCAGGCCCGTACCGATCGTGCCGGAACGGTGATCGGCGGCCTGTCCATGGGCGGCTTCGGGTCGATCCGCCTGGGCTTGCGCTTCCCCGATCGCTTCGCCTCGATCGCCGCCCACTCCGCGTCCGTCTTCTCCGCGGAGGAAGCGCGCGCCCGTAACAGCCGGCGGGCGCGCGGGCCGGAGAGCGACCCCTACGCCCTGGCCGAAGCCCTCACGCCGGGGACCATACCGGCGCTACGCTTCGATTGTGGCACAGAAGATCGCCTCATCGACAGCAACCGCCGCTTCCACGCCCACCTGGAACGCCTGGGGCTTCCCCATACCTACGCCGAATATCCCGGCGGCCACACCTGGGACTACTGGGACACCCACGTCCAGGAGGCGCTGGCGCAGCACTGCCGGGTGTTGGGGATAGCGCCTGCAGCACGTCAGGCTTGACGTAGCGGACATATTCTCGTCGGTCGAGGCTGCTCTCGAACGGATGCCCTGTTCCCGGTGTCCGTTCCCCTTTTGACTCGTACGGCAAATTGCCGTATCCTGTTGCAAAGGGATAGGGGAGGGGCCAGATATGGGAATGGCACACCAGCGGGCGGTTGAGCGACTTGAGGCACGCGTGAGTCCGGCACAAAAGGACCTCATGCAGCGTGCCGCCGCGCTCGAAGGAGAGACGCTCACGCATTTCGTCGTGAAGAGCGCGCAGCATGCGGCCGAGCAGATCATCCGCGAGCACGAAGTGCTTGTACTGACGCCACAGGAAAGCCGTCAGTTCGTTGAGGCGCTCCTGAATGCCCCGCCGCCAAACGCGGCGTTGCGGGCTGCCGCCGCTCACTATCAGCGGGTAATGGCGGAGCGATAATGCCGCCGACGATTGCGCCGCTCGGTCAGCACGACCGGGCGGCGTTTTCTTGTGGCTCCGAACCACTTGATCGCTACCTCAAGCAGCAGGCGAAGCAGGGTCTACGCAATCGGGTGGCCGCCGTGTTTGTGCTCTGTCAGCCGGGGTCGAGCACGATCCTCGGCTACTATACGCTATCGGCCAGCGTTGTAACCGCGACTGAGCTTGATCCGGCGTTGCAAAAGCAACTCCCGCGCTACCAGGCGCTGCCGGCCGTGCTTCTCGGTCGCCTGGCGGTTGACCAACGACAGCAGGGCAAGGGAATCGGCAAGGTGCTCCTGATCGACGCCTTGCAGCGCAGCCTGCAGTACCACACCCAGATCGGCGCGCTGGCCGTCACGGTAGACGCCAAAGACGATGCCGCGCGGTCCTTCTACGAGCACTACGGCTTTACCCGCTTCGTCAACCACGAATACCGATTGTATTTGCCGATGCGAACGATTGAGAAACTCTTCCCGCTGTAGTGATGCATCCAGCAATGCCATGCAGTTTACGGAGAGGCCCGTGGCGACTGAAGTCGTGGCTGCCATCGGCAAAGTTCGGCTGCGCGGGCTGGGACCCAACCCGCGTAGGTGTCGGTAGCCGCGGGCCGACGCCCCTTTCCCGATGCCTTCGTTGCTACGGCATAGTGATTCAAGCCGAACCTTGGCCGTTGCTTAATCCAGGTTGCGGGTCGCCGGATGGGCGAGGACCAGCACGCATAGCCCGAACGTTAGTGCTCCGCCGATGAGGAACACCGCGGCGGGACCAATCCGGTCCGTGGCCCAGCCGGCCAGGCCATAGCCTGCGGGCAAGAGCATGACGGAGCCGAGCGAGTCCACACTGGCGACGCGGCCGAGCAGTTCCTGCGGCACCATCTCCTGCAACGTATTCGTCCAGATTAGGGCGAACGCGGCATCGGCGACACCCGCGATCAGAACCACGATGAGGGTGGCGACCAACGGCAGTGGCAGTCCGAGCAGGAGCGTCATGAGGCCGCCGACCGCCCATCCGCCGTAGGCAATGAGACCACGCCGCCGGAGCCGCGGCAGCCGACCGAGCCACGCCGCGCCAAGGCCGAAGCCGGGCGATAAGGTCGCGTAGAGCAGACCGAGCGAGCCGACGCCGGCATGCATGTGCTGTTTGACCAGGAACGGCAACGCTACGCTCCAGGGGCCACTGTAGCTGATATTGACCACCGAGGCGAAGACGATGGTAATCCATAACCAGGGGATGCCGAGGACGAAGCCGACGCTTTCATGAATATCCTCTAGGACGTTCCTCCGTTGCCGGCCACGGTCCGGCCGTGCCGTGAGCGCGAGCAATGGAACGAGGCAGCACGC
>JAICXR010000528.1 GCA_025980355.1 Chloroflexota bacterium
CCCGACGACACCGCCTACCAGCGCTGGGACTACCACCTGCGCACGGCCGGCGGCGGCGGCATCTTCTCGACCATCGACGACCTGTACCACTGGGACCAGGCGCTCTTTACGGAGCGCCTGGTTTCGTCCGCCACGCTGCGCGAAGCCTGGACGCCCGGTCACCTTAACAACGGGGAGGCGTTCGGCTATGGGTTCGGCTGGGAAATCGGCACGTTCCGCGGCCGGCGGCAGCTCGCCCACAGCGGGAACCTCGCCGCCTACCACGCGCGGCTCCTGCGCTTCCCCGACGACGGCTGGACGGTGATCGTCCTCGCCAATGCCGACCGGGTCAACGCCGTCGCCAGCGCCGAGCAGATCGCCGCGCTCTGCCTGTCGGAGGCGTCCGGCTAAGGACGACGGGGTTTAGCCGTTCGCCAGCCCAGGAATCACGCTCGCACCGGGGAAGATGCCGGCCGCCTTGGCGATGTCGCCGCCGTTGACGAGCGTCACCGTGCCGGACCGCGCGAAGGGCATCGTGACCTTCCAATACTGGAAGGCGGCGCGCTGGCAGCGCACCACGATGACCGGGCCGTAATCTTTCACCGCCATCGGCAACCCGTAGTCCGCCAGGGCATCCCGGTCGGCGAAGTAGCGGGTACGGATCGCCGGGGCCTGGGCGAGCAACTGCTGATGACGCGCCACGACCTGCGCCCAGGGCAGCCCGGTGTCCGGCGCCGTGCTGAGCGGGGGCGGGATCTGCTTCGTCTGGTCAAGCCAGGTGTCGAAGCCGTCGTCGTGGAGCGTGTCGAAAATGTTCAGGTAGCTCACATCCTGGGTCTGTGGCTGCCACTGCAGCACTTCCTTCTGGGTGATCTGCTCGACGAACCCCTTCCAGAGGAAGCGGTGCGACGCCGGATAGCCGAGGACCGCGACACCGCCACGGGCCTGGAAGGCTTCCCAGAGGCGGTGGCCGTAGGCGTCCGTGATGCTATAGCCTTCGCCGCCGGCGCCGCCGTGGCCGTTGGCCTCAGTGTAGAACCGGCCGTCGCCGATGCTGTAGTCGGGCAGCGGCGGTCCCGCCGCCAGGAAGCCGTCATAGGCGAGCTGGCCGACCGCGGCGATGGCATGGACGGCGGCGTCAATATGCGCCTGACCGTTCGTCAGCGCCACGCAGATCAGCGGGCCGCGCGGCGTGAAGACGATGCCGGCGTCGTTGCGCACGTCGTCCAGCTCGCCGGTCTTGTGCGCCACGACCGTGCCGGCCGGCAAGAGGGCCGGTAGGCGGTCGTTCTCTCGCTGCGCTTCGAGCAGTTCCAGCATGGCCTCGCTCGCGGCCGGGCTGACCACGGTCCCGGCGAGCAGCCGGCCGTAGAAGGCGGCCTGGTCCGACGCCGTGGTCACCGCCAGGCGGGCGGGGACCGACGTCGGCGTGCCGGGCGGCGTGCCCATGTGGGAGTGCGGCATCCCGGCGGCGGCGAAGGCGGCGTTGACGGCGGGATACCCGACGAGCGCGACCAGCGCCCCGGCCGCCGAGTTGTCGCTGATCGTGATCATCCGCTCCAGGGCGGCGGTGACGGTGAGCACGGTGCCCGCCGCGCTGGCCGGATCGTCGCCGTAGAAATCGAGCTCCTGCTGGGTGATCGTCACGGTTTGCGTTGGGCTGAGCGCTCCTCGCGCCATGGCGGCGTAGACCGCCACCATGACGCCCTCCTTGTACAGGCTGGCCGACGTCATCGGCAGGTCCGCGTGCCAGGAGACTAGCGGCGTCTGCCCGGGCTGCTGCACGACCAGCGCCGCCGTGCCGCCGAGGGCGGTGAGGGTCTGCTCCGCCGCCGGCGCCAGGTCCGGCGCCGCCAACGCCGGCTGGGGCCATGCAAGCGACATGGACAACAGGAGGCCGATGAGGAGAAAAAGACCGGCCCGCCAGTGCCCACGCTGCATGCTGCCCAGCATCGCACCGGTCCCGGTGCGGCGCAAGGACCGCGGGATGATGGTCCTACCGGGATGGGCGCGCCCGGCGAGGGTTGCTAGGCCCGATTCCCCCAGACCGTCACCTGGCGCCCTTCGCGTTCGCCGGACCAGAGCGGCACGGTGCAGGTGTGGCGGAGGAGGTTCTTCCAGAGTTGGGCGTGGGCGAACGTCTCCTCGTCGGCGCTGAAGAGGGAGAAGACGGACTGCGCCGCGACCAGGATCATCTTCCGCTTGGCGCGGCTGAGCGCGACGGTCAGGCGGCGGGGGTCGAGCAGGAACTCGCTGGAGGCCAGGAGGTATTCGCGGTCGCTCTCCGTCGCGGTGACGACGATGGCCGTGCGCTCGCTGCCCTGGAAGCGTTCCACGGTGTCGACGGCCGACGTCGTGATGGTGCCGGAGATCGGGTCGGTGCGGGAAAGGCAGGG
>JAICXR010000546.1 GCA_025980355.1 Chloroflexota bacterium
TCCCAGCATCTTCCGGAGGAAACCCATGACCGGTAGCTCCTCTCAATACGACATCAATAATCGCTGCTGCTATTCTAGGTCCGAACCGCGCAAGGCGCAATGGGCGGCCCGGATATGTACGGGCCGCCGCGGCCTAGAGCATCACCTCCCGACCGCTTTTCGTCGACGCTTCCAGGGCGGACATGGCAGCGACAATTTCCCGGCCGTAGGCGCCGTCGACCGGGACCGGCGCGTCGCGCGTGATCGCGTCGATCAGGTCCTCCAGTTCATTGGCGAAGCCCTGGCCCCGGGTCCGCTCGCCGCCAATAGCCTCATAGGCACCGTTGCGACTCATCCAGAGTCCCGGGTTCGGCGGATAGGACGCCACCTTCATCTGGCCGCGGCTTCCCACCACGTCGTGCTGGTACGTCTCGACGCCGTTCTCGTAGGCGACGTGGGCGAGCGCGGCGAGTTTGCCGTCGGCAAAACGCAACTGGCCGAGGAAGCTGTCGTCCGCCCGAACGCGGTCACCAAAGACATCATTGGCGACCCGACCGGACACCGCGACGATCGGCTGGCCGGCGAACCAGCGGCAGACGTCGATCATATGGGCGCCGTTCATCTGCAGCATGCCGCCGCCCTTGCTCCGATCCATGCCCCAGGCCGGCCGGGACGCCAGGCCAAGGGGCTTGTACCAGTTGATGGTCTGGAAGATCAACTCGCCAATCTCCCCCGCTTGGAGATGCTGGCGAGCGAGCAGGTTGAACTGGCTGTAGTGCTGGCTATGGCCGACCATCAGCTTGACGCCGTTCTTCGCCACCGCGGCGTTGATCCGGTCGCACTCCTCCGGCTCCATGGCCATCGGCTTTTCGATGAGGATGTGTTTTTTGGCGTTGGCGGCATCGACCGCCGCCCGTTCGTGGAGCCAGTGGGGCAGGGCGATGGTGATGACCTGAATGTCGTCGCGGTCCAGCAGTTCGTGGTAGTCCGCCACGGTGAGGCAGGCATAGTTCTTCGCCACTTCCGCCCGCCGCTCGGCGGAGGTCTCCGCCACGCCGACCAGGCGAGCGCCGGCGGCACGTTCGGCCGCGCGCATATGTCCGCCGCCTGCCCGGCCGTAGCCGACGACGCCGACGCCGATGTCACCTTGCATTGCTGTCGCTTTCCTTGCACCACGCCGGACCACGCGTCCGCGGCGCCATGCGTCCATGGTGTGCGAGAGTTTATCCTGCCCCCAACGGCAAGACAACCTCCTGCACCAGGTCAAGGGTGCCAGGACCGCGTTCCCCGTCGCAGGCGCCCCCGTCGTGGGCGCGCGCGGGGAGATCAAGCCAGCGCCGGGCGGCCGATATGACGCGTGCCGCCGGGACCAGCGTCATGCACAACGGCGGCGAGTAGCCCAACCGGCATTCGGCCGTGGCCCGCGAGTCGTAACAGGGGCTGCACGGCAACGCCGCGCGGATGAGCGTGGCGCGGTCCGTGTAGGGACGGTAGACGCGAGGGTCGGTCGGGCCGAACACGGCAACCACCGGCGTGCCGAGCGCCGCGGCGAGATGCACCGGCCCGGAGTCTCCGGCCATCAACAGGCGCGCATGGCCGAGGAGCGTCAATAGCTGGCGCACGTTCGTCCGGCCGGCGGCGATCAAGGGTGCGACCTCCAGCGACCGCGCCAGCTCCTGCACCAACGCCATCTCGCCGCCCGTGCCGGAGAGGACGACGCGCACGCCGTGGCTGCGGGCGAGCGCGTTGGCAACGGTGGCCCAACTGGATAGGATATAGCGTTTGGCCGAACCGTTGTGCGCCCCCGGCGCCAGCACCACGTACCCATTTTCCGCCGTGCGGCCCATGAAGGCGGCGAGCCAGGCGTCTTCGCCGTCCCCCACGCGCAGGCGGGGGACCGTCCCTTGGGAGGGCGCGCCGACCGCTTCGGCCAGGTGCTCGTTCCATTGCACCTCGTGGCCAAGCGGTTGGACATAGCGACGGCCGGGCACGGGCAAGGTCAGCAGCGCGGGATAGCCTTCCTGGGCATAGCCGGCGCGATGGCGAGCGCCACTGGCCCAGGCCAACAGGCAGGCAAACTCCCCGTGCATGCTCATCGCCAGATCGAAGCGTTGCCGCCGTAGGCGCGTGACCAGCGCGATGAGCTCCTTCAGGCCGGCCGGCTGCAGCCACCAACGCGGCGACCGCACGACGTTGGGATCGTAGGCGATGACGGTATCGA
>JAICXR010000405.1 GCA_025980355.1 Chloroflexota bacterium
CCCTCGTGCATGGGCACGTCTACCAGGGGATACCGGAAGGCGAGGAGGTCGCCGACCCGGCGCTCAGCGGCGGACAGGTCCTAGGCCAGGCGCTGCACCTGCTCGACCTCTGTCGCTTTCTCGTCGACGACATCACGGCGGTGGCGGCCTTCGGCGGCCGGGCGCTCTGGCCGCCGACCGATTGGAAGGGAACGGACAGCACGGCGGTAGCCTTGCAGCTCGCCTCCGGCGCCGCCGGCACGCTGAGCATGACCTATGGTATGCCGCTGCCGATCCCGGGTCACCTGGCAATCGACGTCGTGGCGGAAGGTCCGCTCCTGCTGCGCTTCACCGGCGCCGAGCTGCAAGTCGTCAGCGAGGGCGGGATCGAGAGCTGGTCGGTGGAGGAGCCGCCGGACTTCGCGGCGGTGGCGGCCTTCCTGGGAGCGGTGCGCACCGGCGACCGCTCCCAGATCCTGGTCCCCTTCGACGACGCCATGCAGACCTTGCGCGTCGCCCTGGCCTGCCAGGAAGCGGCGGACAGTGGCCGGGTGGTGCAGCTCCCGGCCTGAACCGGCCCCAGCTTACAGTTCCGGCTCGCCGTCTTCCTCGGCATCGGGGACGATCGACGGTTTGCCGTATTCGCGGATGCGGCGTTCGATCTCGGCGCCGATCTCCGGGTGTTCGCGGACGAACTGCTTGGCATTCTCGCGACCCTGGCCGAGCCGGGTCTCCTCGTACTGGAACCAGGCGCCGCTCTTCTTGACGATGCCCTGTTCGAGGCCGATGTCGATCAGGGCGCCGGCCCGCGAAATAACGCCGTCCTCGTGGAACATGATGTCGAACTCGGCGACGCGGAAGGGCGGCGCCATCTTGTTCTTCACCACCTTGACTTTGGCGCGCATGCCGACGAGGTCATTGCCCTGCTTCAGCGTTTCCACCTTGCGGATATCCAGCCGGACGGAAGCGTAGAACTTCAAGGCCTTGCCGCCGGTCGTGGTCTCCGGGCTGCCGTACATGACGCCGATCTTGTCGCGCAGCTGGTTGATGAAGATGACGACCGTATTGGAACGGGAGATGGCGCCCGTGAGCTTCCGTAGGGCCTGCGACATCAGGCGGGCCTGCACGCCGACGTGGCTGTCGCCCATGTCGCCTTCGATCTCGGCGCGCGGCACGAGCGCGGCGACCGAGTCGATGACGATTACGTCAACGCCGCCGGAGCGCACCAGCATATCGACGATCTCAAGGGCCTGCTCGCCCGTATCCGGTTGCGAGATCAGCATGTCCGTCGTGTTGATGCCGCAGCGCTCGGCGTAGCTGGTGTCGAGGGCGTGTTCGGCGTCGATGTAGGCGGCAGTGCCGCCGAGGCGTTGGGCCTGGGCGACGATGCATTGGGCCAGCGTCGTCTTGCCGGATGACTCCGGGCCGTAGATCTCGACGACGCGCCCGCGCGGGACGCCGCCGATGCCGAGGGCCATGTCCAGCGAGATCGCACCGGTCGGGATCACTTCCACCGGCGTCCGCGAGGCCGGATCACCGAGACGCATGATGGCGCCCTTGCCGAACTGGCGTTCGATCTGGGAGAGCGCGAGGTCGAGGGCCTTCGAACGGTCGGAAACGGGTACCGCAACCACGGGAGGACCTATCCTTTCCACTGTCCGCCGAGCACAACACCCGAACGGAGCGACGGCCTCTGCCCACGACCTGCGGAGGGCCACCCACCTCTGCCGCCGTCGCTCGCGCCCGCCGTCCACCACAGGTAGAGAGCAGGGGCGCCGCGCCCGACGCGAATGGCGCGCCGTCAGATCAGCCGTCCCTTAGAACACCCGTACTATACGGTATGGCTGCCTCGTTGTCAAGGATTCCCGCGACCGGGGCGGTGGCCGGCGTTCACGTCGTCGTCAGGAACGGACCGTGGCGTTGCGCGCGCCACTGGGCCACCGCTCCTGCCCGCGCCTCCCTGCCTTTACAGCGAGGGCGCAACCAGGCATACTCCTGCCCCGGAGTAGGAAGAGGAGCAGATCGTGATCAATGTCGGTATCGTGGGCTACGGCTTCGCCGGGCGGCGCTTCCACGCCTATCTTGTCGGCCTGACGGAGGGGTTGCGCCTCTACGCGGTCGCCACCCGCGATGCACGGCGCCAGCAGCAGGCACGCGACGAGTACGGCTGCACCGTCGTCTCCACGATCGACGAGCTCTTGGCGGATGACAACGTGCAACTGGTCGTGCTGGCCACGCCGCACGCCACCCACCGCGACCTCGCCATTCGGGCGATGGACGCCGGCCGGCACGTCGTGACCGACAAGGTGATGTGCCTGAACGTGGCGGAGGCGGACGACATGATCGCCGCCCGCGACCGCAACGGCGTCCTGCTCAGCGTCTTCCACAACCGGCGCTGGGACTGGGACTACCAGACCGTCCGTCAGGTGATCGAGCAGGGCCTGCTGGGGACGCCCTACCTGTTCGAGCAGGCCGTCACCAACTACCGGCGCCCGGGCGGCTGGCGGGCGGAGGCGGCCCAGAGCGGCGGCATCCTCTACGACTGGGGCGCCCACCTGGTCGACCAGACGCTGCAACTGGTGACGGCACCGGTGGTCGACGTCTGGTGTGCGATCAAGTACGGCGGCTGGGGCGTGGACATCGGCAATTATGCCAAGCTCGTCCTGCGCTTTGCCGACGGCACCGCCGCGGAAATCAACACCGGCAACCTGGTCCGCAAGAGCAAGCCGCGCTGGTACGTCGCCGGCGACCGGGGCACGTTGGTCAAGGAGGGTCTCGACCCGCAAGAGCCGGCGATGCTCGCCGGCAACATCGACGCCGCCCAGGAGAATCCCGCCAACCGCGCCCGGGTGTACACGGAGTTCGGCGGCCTGCCGAGCGAGCTGGTGGTGGACACCGCCCGCGCTTCCTGGCGCTCCTACTACCGCAACATCGCCGACGTCCTCAACAACGGCGCCAAGCTGGCCGTCACTGCGGAGAGCGTGCGCCGCGACATCGCGGTGTTCGACGCGGCGATGGAGTCGGTGCGGACGGGGCGCAGCGTGCGGACGGAGATTTAGGAGGATCGGGGCGGCGCGGGCGCGGCTGACCCCTGCTCCATACGCCTGATCCACCGCCCCGGCTCCCGGATCTCCGCCATGTCCGGCAGTGTCTGCGGCGATTCGAAGACGCGGTTCATGAAGGCGATGCCGCGTTCGGCGACGACCGTATTGACGAAGATCTCACCCAGGACATACTGTTCGAGCTTCATCTCCAGGCCGGTGATCTTGTTCCAAATCTTGTCCACGCGCGTCTGGTGGCTGCGCCGCGCTTCGAACCGCGCTTTGATCAAGCCGTAGTCGGCCATCAGTTGGGCGCCGATGTGGTCCATGACGTGGTTGCTGTACCCTTCCAAGAGGCACATCAGGGCCTGCAGTTGGCGGAAGAGGTCCTTCTGCTGATCGCTCATGAAGAGTTCCAGCCAGTGGCCGCGATCGCCCAGGCGGCTGGCGACCCGCTTCACCATCTGTTGCGCCGACTCGCGGTCCAGCGCGACC
>JAICXR010000039.1 GCA_025980355.1 Chloroflexota bacterium
CGCGACGGGAAAGGGCAGACCAACCATGGAATACCGACCGCTCGGGCGCACGGGCGTCCAGGTGAGCGCCTTCTGCTTGGGCAACCTGCTGTTCGGGAGCCGGCCCGAGGAGCAGGCGGAAGAGGAGCGCATCGTCGACCGCGCCCTCGACCTGGGGATCAACTTCCTCGACACCGCCAACTCCTATGAGCGCGGCGCCTGCGAGGAGCGGCTGGGACGCGTGCTCCGGCGCGACGGGAAACGCCGGCGGGTCATCTTGGCGACCAAAGTGCATGGCCAAATGGATGATGATGACCCTAACTCCGGCGGCGCCAGCCGCCGCCACATCGTGCAGCAGTGCGACGCCAGCCTGCGCCGGCTGCAGACCGACTACATCGACCTCTACCAGCTGCACCGACCGACGCCGGAGGTCGCCATCGACGAGACGCTGCGGGCCCTGGACGACCTGGTGCGGGCCGGCAAGGTGCGCTACATCGGATCCAGTAGCTTCGCCGCCTGGCAGGTGGTGGAGGCGCTCTGGGCCTCCAAGGAGTACGGCCTCAACCGCTTCGTCAGCGAACAGCCACCGTACCACCTGCTCGACCGCCGGGTGGAGCGAGAGCTGCTGCCCATGGCCCGGACCTACGGCATCGCCGTCCTCCCCTACTCGCCGCTGGCCGGCGGGTTCCTCACCGGCAAGTACCGTCGGGGTCAGCCCTGGCCCCCGGACGGGCGCTACGCCCGCATCGCCCGGGACCGGGGCGAGAGCGACCAGCTGCGCCGGCTCGCGGCAGACGACGTTTCCGCCCTGGTGGAGACGCTGGTGGCCCTGGCCGCCGCCAAGGGCTGCACACCGGGGCAACTCGCCCTCGCCTGGCTGCTGGGGCAGCCCGGCGTGACCAGCCCGATCATCGGCCCGCGCACGGTGCGCCAGTTGGAAGACAACCTGGGCGCCCTGGAGGTGCGGCTCGACGAGGCGGATCGGAGTCGCCTGGACGAGGCGGCGCCGCCGGGCGGCGTGGTCGTGCCCTACTACCAGGCGGCGTTCGGCCCCAGCCAGCAGCGCTGGTGAGTGTTGCCTGCCCCGACCGCCCTCAATCCTGGAGCAGCAGGTCCGAGGCGTGGCCCAGGACCAGGGCGGCGGCGCCGATGGCGCCGGCGTCGCTGCCGAGCGCACTGGGGCAGATCTGTACCGCCGAAAAGGGGACGGCCAGCGCCCGCCGGCGCGCTTCCTCGCGCACCGCATCCAGGAAGACGGGACCGGCGGCGGCGAGCGGACCGCCGAGGATCAGCCGGTCCGGATTGAACAGGTTGATGACGCTGGCGGCGGCGATCCCCAGGTAGCGCCCGCTGGCCTGCACGACCGAGCGCGCGACGTCGTCGCCGTCGCGCGCCGCCTCGGCCAGTTGCACGGTGGTCAGGCGTTCGGGCGTCCCGCCGCAGCGCTCGCGCAGCAGCGCCCCGCCCTCTTGCCGCAACTGGGCCCGCGCCTGCGCGATGAGCACGGCGCCCGCCGCCAGCGTGTGCAGGCAGCCCCGATTGCCACAGTCGCAGAGGTTGCCCGCCGGCTCGATGGTGATGTGGCCGATTTCCCCGGCGCTGGAGTTGACTCCCGCGTCTAGGGTGCCGTCCCGGACGATGCCGGCGGCGATGCCGCGCCCGACGTAGACGTAGACGAGCAGCCGCGCCCCCACGCCGGCGCCGCTGTAGTATTCCCCCAGCGCCGCCGCCTTACTGCGGTTGGCGACGGAGACCGGGAACCCGGTCCGTTCCCCCAGCAAGGCCGCCAGCGGCACCTCGCCCCACTCGTAGCCCACCGCAGTGTGGACCACGCCGCTCTCGATATCCACCAGCCCCGGCGCGGCGAAGCCCACGCCCAGGACGTGCTGCCGCGGCACCCGGCTGACCAGGCGCGCGATGCTCGCCGTGGCCGCCGCCAGCACCGGTTCGGGCGTCGTCCCTTGCGCGACGGCGACGTCCCGGTGGAGCACGGTCCCGTCAAGGTCGGTCAGGACGGTGTGCAGGTCGCGTTCGCCCATCTCGACGCCGACGGCAAAGCGCGCGCGCGGCGCGAAGCGCAGCAATTGCGGGCGACGGCCGCCGTTCGATTTCCCGGCACCCGCCTCCACCAGCACGCCGGCCCGCTGCAGCTCGTCGACGATCACGTAGGCGGTGGCTCGGCTGAGGCCGGAGCGTTCGGCTAGGGCCGGGCAGGTCGTCACACGCAGGTCGCGCGCCAGCGCCAACAGCAACGCCCGGTTGGTAGAGCGCACCTCTTCCAGTTGTCGCCGGCCGGGAAGGATGCTCACCCGTTCTTCCACCGGCGCGACGTGCGATCGGGCCCGTAGGTGCCCAATGGTCGTTCCCCTCTGTCGCTCGGTCGACGTCACGATCGAATGCGCCGGTGTACGGAGCGACCGTAGCGTACACCGCAATGGTAACTTTGGCAAATCGCTCGAACGACGCGCCGCCGGGACGTTACGGCGGCGCGCTCTTCACGATGCCCTACTGTGCAACGCCCTCTTCCTCGGCCCGTCGGAAGAGCGCCTTCATGTAGCCGATGGTGAAGGCCGCTCCCAGGCGCGGATCGTCGGCCATGCGGGGAATATGGTCAGGGATCGCCACGCCGCGGAAGCCGACCTCCTGTAACGCCTTCATCACCTGATACATGTCCTGGCAGCCGTCGTCCACAAACGTCTCCACGAAATGCGGCAGCGGCGCGGCGACGTTGCGGAAGTGGACCTTGAAGAGCTTCTGCTGCTCGCCGAAGGCGCGGATGGCCTGCAAGACGTCGACGCCCCAGACCTCGCCGCCTTCCAGCCAGCAGCCGACGCAGAGGCAGACGCCGACGTTCGGGCTGTCGGCGATCGTCAGGGCGCGTTGGTAATTGGCGAAGCTGCTGAAGAGGCGCGGCACGCCGCCCAGGCGCAGAATCGGCGGGTCGTCCGGATGGATGCCGATCATCACCCCCTCGTCTTCGGCGACCCGGGCCGCCTGGCGGATGAAGTGCGCGTAGTGGTCCCAGACCTCTTCCTCGCTGTATTCGCGTTCGTTGGTCAGCGGCAGCGAATAGACTTTGTCGTGCCAGTGGCCGCTTTGTGCTCTGGCGAGGTCGAAGCCGCGCGCTCGGGCGCCGCCGCGCGTCGCCTCCGGGTCTGTGCTCCAGATGCCGTTTGGCATGTGGGCGTAGGTGGTATAGGGGATGCCGGCGGCACCGAGCGCCTGCAAGTGGCGCTTGTACTCTTCGATCTTGGCGTCGCGGTTGGCCAGGCCCAGCACGATGGCGTCCTGGTTGTGGACGTCGCGGTTCCCGAAGCCGTACACGGAGAGGCCATGCTCGGCGAACAGCGCCTTCCGGCTGGCGTAGTATTCAGCGCCCGCCTGCGAGGAGTCGGTCCAGAGGACGACGTGCTCGACCCCCATCTGGCGGACGAACTGCAGATCGGTCTCGCGCGGCTCCGGCGACATCTGGGCGGCAATTTTGATGCCCGGCGCGATCCGCTCCAGCGGACCGGCCCGATGGCGCGTCGCGGTCGTGGTGGTCACAGTGGCTTCTCCCGTTCACTCGAGCCTGGTACTGACCCTGCGGACCTGATCGTAGCAAACTTTGCCGGGGAGCGTCCAAGGAGCGATTGGGTCGCCTGAAGAGGGCGGTCGCACCCTCAGTAGCCGGCGGCGGCGTCGATGACATTCTGCAGTGGCTGCCCGGCGAGGTAGCGCTCGAGATTGGCTATGAAGATGTCGGTGATGCGCCGGGAGTTCTGGGGGCTGCTGCCGCTAGTGTGCTGCCCGAGGATCACGTTTTCCATCTGCCAGAGCGGGTCGTCGGGCGACGGGACATCTGACGGCGCCAGGCAGTCGAGGCCGGCGCCGGCGATCCAGCCCGCATGGAGCGCCTGCCGGAGCGCCGCGCCGTCGATCGCCACACCGCGTCCGACATTGTAGACGTAGGCGGACGACTTCATCAGGCGGAGCTCGCGTTCGCCGATGATGCCCTTCGTTTCGGCGGTGAGCGGCAGGCACAGGACCACGTGATCGGCCTGGGGCAGCACCTCCGGCAGGCGATCGGGGGTGACGACCGCCGCGCAATGTTCCGTGGCGCGGCCCGAACGCCGTACGCCGAGGACACGGAGTCCCAGGGCATGCGCTTTGGCGGCCAGGGTGCCGCCGATGTCCCCCAGGCCGATGACGAGCATGGTCTGACCTTCCAGCTCGAACTTCTGGGCGTAGACGCGACGGCGGGCGTCCCGATGCTCCCCCCGAGCGCGCATGAGGATATTGAGCCCGGTGGCGAAGGACAGCGCCATGGCCAGGACTTGCTCGGCGATGGGCACGCCGTGCGCGCCGCTGGCGTTGGTGAGGACGACGCCCCTACCGACAATGTCGCTGCTGAGCCAGCGATCCACGCCGGCCGTCCCGGCCTGCAGCCAGCGCAATCCGACGGCGCGGTCGATGGCGGCGGATGGCACGCCCTTCGCGAAGATGATCTCGGCCGCCGCGGCATGGTCGTTCCAGGCCGCATCGTTGTCGACGAACGTGAACTGCACGGTCGGGAAGCGCCCGATCAACCGCACCCGGTCGGCGTCGGCGACGATGCTCGCTTCAACCAGTACTGACGTCACCCCTGGTGCCTTTCCCCGGACTTGATCCGGTCGCGCGGCGACGGCGTCCGCCGGCGCATCTCAGGCCGGTTCCCATTCATCCCAGGGGGCGTGGTCCTGTTGGGATACCCACGTCGTTGCGTCGTCGTCACGCTCAATCCCCACCGTCTCTTCCGCGACCACCGGCTCCCGGTCCGGCGCCTCCGGCGGTTCCGGCCAGGCCGTACCGTACCACTTGCCCCGCGGATCCAACGCCGCTTCGATCAACTGCTGTCGGCGATCATACACGGTCCATCACCTGCCTCCCGGTGCCACTACCCGGCCAACGGAACTATAGAACGTTAGTTCTACCATGTCCGGCACAAATTGTGTGATAGGCCGAAACGTGCAGCCCGGCAGTACCAGCGACAGTGGCCGGAGGGGCAGGCAATCGGTATGCTTGCATCCGGGTGTCGCGGGGAAGCGCGTGGGCGCGGTGAGGGGGGGAGCATGCGGGCGTGGCAGTGGTTGGGTCCGGGCACACACGTCAAACGCTGGCTGGTCTTGCTGCTGCTGGCGGTGGCCCTGGCGGGGCTCGGCATCGGGCTGTTGCTGGCCGACGCCTATAAAAGCCAGAATATCCGTTTCCCCGGCATCACATGGTACTTCACCATGCAGTTCCTCGACCGCGGCTTGCGCGGCGCTTTGCTCATGGCGTTGGGCCTGATGCTGGCGATCGGCGCCTTCTTTGGCCTCAACCGCTCCCTGATCGGGCTGTTGATCCCCGAGTATCGCGGCAATGTGGCCGACCTCGTGCGCTCCCGGAGGCTGCTGGCCCGTGGCCCACACGTCACCTGCATCGGCGGTGGTACGGGGATGAGCGGCCTCCTGCGCGGGCTCAAGGAATACACCACCAACATCTCGGCGGTCGTCACCGTGGCGGACGAAGGCTCATCGTCCGGCCTGTTACGCCAGGCGCTCTCGGTGCCGCCGCCGGGGGACGCCCGCCAGTGCATCGCCGCCCTGGCCGACGCCGAGCCCCTGGTTGCCCACTTGCTGGAGTATCGCTTCGACGCCCGGACGCCGGGGCTGGAAGGGCACAGCGTGGGCAACCTGCTGCTGGCGGCGATGACGGAGCTGACCGGCTCCTTTGAACAGGCCCTGGCGGCCACCAGCCGGGTGCTGGCGGTGCGCGGTCGTATCCTGCCCGCCACCTTGCGCGACGTGCGCCTCTTCGCCGAGACGGCGGATGGCGAACGCCTGGCCGGTGAGGCGGTGATCGACCATCACCGCGGCGCGCCGCTGGCGCGGGTCTGGATCGCCCCGGAGCGGCCGCCGGCCTTCGCCGAGGCGATCCGGGCGATTCTCGACGCCGACCTGGTAGTGGTGGGGCCGGGCAGTCTCTACACCAGCCTCCTGCCCAACCTGTTGATCCCGGAAGTCGTGGCGGCCCTGCGGGCCTGCCGGGCGCCCTGCGTCTACGTCTGCAACGTGGCCACCGAGCCGGGCGCCACGGATGGCTACTCCGTGGCCGACCACCTGGCGGCGATCGAGCGCCACGTCGGTGGCCAGCTCTTCGACGCTGTGCTCGTCCACCAGGGACCGGCGCCGGCCTTGCGCCCGGAATGGCAGGTGAGCCGGCCGAGCCTCGAACAGCAGCAATTGGCCGGCTACCGCCTGCTGACCGCGCAGCTCGTGTCCGCCGCCCGGCCCACGCGCCACGACCCCCAGTTGCTGGCCAAGGCCCTGCTCGGCACCCTGCCCAGCCTCACCCGCCAGGCCCACCAACCGGCGAAGGCGACGACGGCCGAGGTGTTGGTGTCGTAAGGCGCCAACCTAGCCGGGCCGCGACTGCGGGCCCAGGGGGCACCCCCGGCCCCAAGGACAGGACTGCGGTCCTGGACGGGCCGCTTTCCGCACGGCAGTGCCGTCTTTGAGGCCGGGGGTGCCCCCTGGGCCCGCAGTCGCGGCCCCTTTCGCCTCCCGCCGTTTGACACCGCCCCGCCCGATTCGGTACAGTATCGACCACAAGTGAAGAGCCTTCAAGCAAGCTTCGACGGGGAGCAGTAGGCGCCGACGTCACTGCAGCGAGCCGGGGGGAGTGGAAGCCCGGTAGTTGGCTGGTGCCGAACTCGCCCCTGAGCTGCCGACGCGAACGCCGTCTCGGGTCAGTAACGCCGGTCGGGTGGCACCCGTTAACATGCGCTGAGTGGATGCGCTGGTTCACGCGCGGGCGTGGATCGCATCAATCGGGGTGGCACCGCGGGAGTCTACGCTCTCGTCCCTTGGGGGACGGAGCGTTTTTTTATGCCGCGAATTGCGACGCCGGTCGGTGGGCGCGTCACGAAGGGTGGTACCGCGGGCTCTGCTCGTCCCTTTGCTGGGGCGGGCGTTTTTGTTTCTGAGTGGTGGAGAGTGCAGGAGGTCGAGGAATAGGATGAAGCGAAACGGCGCCCAGATAGTCTGCGAGTCGCTGGTCCGGCTCGGTGTCGATACGATCTTCGGCATCCCCGGCGGCACGGTGCTGGACCTGTACGACGTCCTCCCCCAGTACCCGCAGCTCAAGCACATCCTCGTCCGCCACGAGCAGGCGGCCGCGTTCGCCGCCGACGCCTACTCGCGGGCCACCGGCCGCGTCGGCGTGGCCCTGGTGACATCCGGCCCCGGCGCCACGAACACCGTGACGGGCATCGCCAACGCCATGATGGACTCCTCCGGCTTCGTCGTCATCACCGGCAACGTGACGCAGGCGATGATGGGCACCGACGCCTTCCAGGAATGCGATATCACCGGTGTGACGCTGCCGATCACCAAGCACAACTACCTGGTCGAGGATGTGAAGAACATCGCCCGCAACATCAAGGAGGCCTTCCACATCGCCGGCACCGGCCGGCGTGGTCCGGTGTTGATCGATATTCCCAAGAACCTCTTCGGCGAGGAGACCGAGTTTGTCTGGCCGGAGAAGGTCGACCTGCCGGGCTACAAGCCGACGCGCAGCGGCCATGCCCGCCAGATCCGGCAGGCGGCGGACGTCATCAACGCCGCAAAGAAGCCGGTGATCCTCGCCGGGCATGGCGTCATCTGCTCGCAAGCCTATGATCAACTGCGGGCCCTGGCGGAGAAGGCGGATATCCCGGTCATCAGCACGCTGATGGGCACGAGCGCCTTCCCGCGCAGCCACCGCCTGGACTACGGCATGCCCGGCATGCACG
The DNA here is from genome assembly GCA_025980355.1 of Chloroflexota bacterium. Classification (GTDB taxonomy): domain Bacteria; phylum Chloroflexota; class UBA4733; order UBA4733; family UBA4733; genus UBA4733. The sequence continues at coordinate 7,772 of JAICXR010000039.1, forward strand.
GGATGGCCTACGCCAACTACGCGATCACCAACAGCGACGTGCTGATCGGCATCGGCATGCGCTTCGACGACCGCGTGACGCAGAAGATTTCCGGCTTCGCCCCGAACGCGAAGGTGGTCCACATCGACATCGACCCGGCGGAAATCGGCAAGAACGTCAAGGTCTACACGCCGATCGTCGGCGACGTCGCGCCGGTGCTGGACGCCCTGATCGAGAAGGTCGACAAGGCCTGCCACTGCGAGTGGACCGACCAGATCGACCACTGGAAGCGCGAGCACCCGCTGGCGTCGCCGCTCCCGGCGACGCCCCTGCCGACGCCCTACCTGATCAAGCAGCTCTCCGACCTCACCCACGGCGAGGCGTCGATCACGACCGACGTCGGCCAGCACCAGATGTGGGCGGCCCAGTACTACTGGTTCAACCGGCCCAACACGCTCTTCACGGCGGGCGGCCTCGGGTCGATGGGCTTCGGCCTGCCGGCGGCGATGGGGGTGGCGGCGGGGCGGCCGGGCGAGGACGTCTGGGCGGTCCTGGGCGACGGCGGCTTCATGATGACGATGCAGGAACTGGCGACGCTCGCGGAAACCCAACTACCGGTGAAGATTCTGCTGATCAACAACAGCTCGCTGGGGATGGTCCACCAGTGGCAGAACATCATCTACCGGAGCAACTACGTCCACGTGAACTTCACGCGCCACCCCGACTTCGTCAAGCTGGGCGAAGCGTTCGGCATCCCGACCTGGCGGGCGACGACGCCGGAGGAGTACGAGTACGGGCTGCGCCAGGTGGCCGAGACGCCGGGGCCGGCGATGCTCGAAGCGGTCACCCTGGCCAGTGAGAATGTCTACCCGATGGTCCGCCGCGGCCACGGCATTGCGGAGATGATCGAAGCATGAAACGCCAACACATCCTGGTGGCGCTTATGGAGAATCAGCCCGGCGTCCTGAACCGGGTGGTCAGCCTCTTCCGTCGCCGCGCCTTTAACATCGACAGCCTCACCGTCGGTCGCACCGAGCGCAGCGACGTGTCGCGCATGACCGTCGTCGTGGACGGCGAGAACACCGACGTGGAGCAGGTGATCAAGCAGCTCTACAAGGTGATCGAAGTGTTGAAGGTGTCGGAGATCACCGCCGACCCGAACGTCGTCAGCGAGATGGCGCTGATCAAGGTGGCGGCCAGTGTCGGTCAGCGCGTGGAGATCGCGACGCTCGTGGAGGTGTTCCGCAGTAAGATCGTGGACGTCGCCGCCGACTCCATGATCGTCGAGGTCACCGGGGCGGAAGAGAAGATCGAGAATCTGCTCAACCTGTTGCGGCCCTACGGCATCAAGGAGATGGTGCGGGCCGGCGCGATCGCGATGACGCGCGGCGCCAGCGTGTCCCGCCTGAACGAGGTGGGGATGGAGGCGGCGGGATAGGGTCGGGCCGCCCGGCGACTGAAGTCGCGGGCTATCCTTGCGAAGTCCGCCTGCGCGGACTGGACCCAACCCGCGAAGGCGGGTTTTGCAAATGTAGCCCGCGACTTCAGTCGCCGGGCGCCACCGAGGAGGAAAAACACCAACACCATGCCGATGACCATGTATTACGACCAGGACGCCGACCTTGCCTACCTGGACGGCAAGAAGGTGGCGATCCTGGGCTATGGCAGCCAGGGACACGCCCACGCCCTGAACCTCAAGGAGAGCGGCGTCGACGTCGTCGTCGGGCTGCGCCGGGACAGCGCCTCCTGGGACCGCGCCCAGCAGGCCGGCTTACAGGTGGCGACGGCGCGCGATGCCGCCGCGGCCGGCGACCTGGTGATGATGCTCGTGCCGGACCAGACGCAGCGCGAGGTCTACGAGCAGGATGTCCGCGACAGCCTGCAACCGGGCCAGGCGTTGATGTTCGCCCACGGTTTCAACATCCATTTTCATCAGATCCAGCCGCCGAAGAGCATCGACGTCACCATGGTGGCGCCGAAGGGTCCCGGTCACCTGGTGCGCGAGGTCTTCCAGGCCGGTGGCGGCGTGCCGACCCTGATCGCCGTCCACAACGACGCCTCCGGGCGGGCCCGCGACATCGCCCTCGCCTATGCCAAGGGGATCGGCGGCACCCGGGCCGGCGTCATCGAGACGAACTTCCGCGACGAGACGGAGACCGACCTCTTCGGCGAGCAGGTCGTCCTCTGCGGCGGCATGTCGGCGCTGATCAAGGCCGGCTTCGAGACGCTGGTCGAGGCCGGCTACCCGCCGGAGATGGCCTACTTCGAGTGCCTCCACGAAACTAAGCTGATCGTCGACCTGATCTATCAGGGCGGCCTGGACTACATGCGCTACTCGATCAGCGACACCGCCGAATATGGCGATTACGTGTCCGGCCCGCGCATCGTCACCGACGAGACGCGGAAGGAGATGAAGCAGATCCTCCAGGAGATCCAGGATGGCCGCTTCGCCAAGCAGTGGATTCTGGAGAACCAGGCCGGCCGGCCCAGCTTCAACGCCATGCGCAAACACGACGCCGAGTCGCTGCTGGCGACGATCGGTCGCCAGTTGCGGTCGATGATGCCCTGGTTGCAGAAGCCCCGGGCGTAGGCGTCAGGAGGAGGTACCGATGGCCAACCGCGTCCGCTTCTTCGATACCACCCTGCGCGATGGCGAGCAGGCGCCGGGGGCGACGTTGACGCTACCGGAGAAGATCGAGATCGCCCGGGCGCTCTCCCGGCTCGGCGTGGATGTGATCGAGTCGGGCTTCCCGCAGACCTCCCAGGGCGACTTCGAGGCGGTGCGCGCCGTCTGCGCCGAGGTGAAAGGGCGGCAGGTGGCGGCGCTCTCCGGCTACAAGCGCGAGCAGATCGACCGCACCTGGGAGGCGATTAAGGACGCCGAAGCGCCCTTGCTGCACATCGTGCTCTCCACCTCCGACATCCATCTGCAGGGCTACCTCGGGATCAGCCGGGAACAGGCCCTGGAGCTCTGTCGCGAGGCGGTGCGCCACGCCCGCCGCTATACGCCCTATATCGAGTTCTCGGCGATGGACGCCGCGCGCACCGACCTCGACTTCGTCTGCCAGGTGTTTGCCGCCGCCATCGCCGAGGGCGCCACGGTCGTCAACTACCCGGACACCGTCGGCTACGCCCAGCCCCGCGACTTCGGCAACGCCGTTGCCTACATCCGCGACCACGTGCCGGGGATCGAGCAGGCGATACTCTCCGTCCATTGCCACGACGACCTCGGGTTGGCGACGGCTAACTCCCTGGCCGCCATCGAGAACGGGGCGATGCAGGTGGAGGGGACGGTCAACGGCGTCGGCGAACGGGCCGGCAACACGGCGCTGGAAGAGGTCATCATGGCCCTGACGACGCGCAAGGACTACTTCCAGAAGGACGTCTCCCATATCGACACGACGCAGATTGCCCGGACCAGCCGCCTGATCAGCCGGCTGACCGGCTGCGTCGTGCAGCCCAACAAGGCGGTCGTCGGCGCCAACGCCTTCGCCCATTCGTCGGGGCTGCACCAGGCCGGCATGATGCGCAATCCGCTCACCTTCGAGATCATGCAGCCGGAGATGGTCGGCTGGGGCGACTCCCAGATCATCCTGGGCAAGACATCCGGGCGCCACGCCTTCGCCGAGCACTTGCGCAAGCTGGGCTATCACCTCAACGAGGGCCAGTTGGCCAGCGCCTTCCAACGCTTCAAGGAGATCGCCGACAAGAAAAAGGAAATCCTGGACGCCGACCTGGAGGCCCTGGTGGAGGCGGAATATCGCCAGCGCATTCAGCACTACACGCTGGATCAGGTGCAGGTGACCTGCGGCGACCACAGCATCCCCACGGCGACGGTGCGCCTGAACGCCGAGTCCGGCAGCCAGTTGCAGGAGGCGGCGACGGGCACGGGGCCGGTGGACGCCATCTACAAGGCGATCAACCGCATGGTCAACATCCCGAACCGCCTGGAGGAGTACACCGTGCAGTCGGTGACGGAAGGGCTCGACGCCCAGGCCGACGTCCGTGTCCGCATCGAAGCGGGCGACCAGATTTATGTCGGCCGCGCCGCCAGCACGGACATCACGGTCGCCAGCGCCCTGGCCCTCGTCGACGCGCTGAACCGGGTGGTGGACGCGCGGAGCCGGGGGCGGGCGGTGGCGTGAGGGGGCGCAGTTTTTGAGAGGTAACGCCGAATGACCCGCATCGCAGTCCTCCCCGGCGACGGTATCGGCCCGGAGGTGATCGCCGAAGGTTTGAAGGTGCTGCGGGCCGCGCTCGGACCGGAGGCGAGCCGCTGGGAGTTCGTCGAGGCGCCGATCGGCTGGGCGGCGATCGATCAGTGCGGTTCCGCTTTGCCGGAGCAGACGCTGGCGATCTGCAAAGGCAGCGATGCCATGTTCTTCGGCGCCGTGGGCTTGCCGGCGCGGGATGCGACCTTGCCGCCCGCCCAGCGACCGGAGACGGCGGCGCTGCTCGGCCTGCGCAAGGGGCTCTTCGCCAACCTGCGCCCGGCGATTCTGTACCCGGAATTCGCCGATCTGAGCGTCTTGCGGGCGGACATCGTGGCGAACGGCGTCGACGTGCTGATCGTGCGGGAGCTGACCGGCGGGTTGTACTACGGCCAGCCGAAAGGGCGCACAGCGGCGGATGGCGGCGAGCGGGCCGTCGATACGATGGTCTACACGACCGGGGAGATCGAGCGCATCGCCCGGGTGGCGTTCGAGGCGGCGCGGACGCGGCGGCACAAGCTCTGTTCCGTGGACAAGGCCAACATCCTGGCGACGTCCCAACTGTGGCGCGAGGTCGTGACCCGGCTGGGCCGCGACTACCCGGACGTGGCACTGTCGCATATGTATGTCGATAGCTGCGCCATGCAACTGCTGCGCAACCCCGGCGACTTCGACGTGATCGTCACGGAGAATACGTTCGGTGACATCCTGTCCGATGAGGCGTCGATGCTGGTCGGCTCGCTCGGCATGCTGCCGTCCGCCTGCCTCGGCGACGGCTCCCTGCCTGCCTTCTACGAGCCGATCCATGGCACGGCGCCGGACATCGCCGGCCAGGGCAAGGCCAATCCGCTGGCGGCGATCTTGACCGCGGCGATGCTGTTGCGTTATTCCTTCCACCGCGAGCGCGAGGCCACCGCCATCGAGGAGGCGGTGAAGGGCGTCCTCCGCTCCGGCGCGCGTACCGGCGACATTCTGCAGCCCGGCGGCCGGTTGGTCGAGACGGGCGAAATGGGCGACCTGGTGGCACGTGCGGTGGAGGATTGGTATGTCAGGAACGATCGAACTCTTTGACACGACCCTGCGCGACGGCGCGCAATGGGAAGGGATAAACTTCTCGCTGGCCGACAAGCTCAATATCGCCCGTAAGCTGGACAGCCTGGGCCTGACCTACATCGAGGGCGGCTATCCCGGCTCCAACGCCAAGGACCAGGATTTCTTCCGGCAAGCGGCGGCGATGGCCTGGCAGCACGCCACCATCGTCGCCTTCGGCAGCAGCCGCCGCAAGGACATCCGGCCGGAGGAGGACAGCAACCTGCAGACGCTCGTCAATGCGGGCACCCGGGCGGTATGCATCGTGGTGAAGAGTTGGGACTTCCACGTCACGAACGTGCTGCAGACGACGCTGGAGGAAAACCTGCGCATGGTCGGCGACTCGGTCGCCTTCCTGAAGCGACACGTCCCGCTCGTGTTCGTGGACCTCGAGCACTACTTCGACGGGTTGAAGCGGAACAGGGACTACACGCTTCGGGTC
>JAICXR010000167.1 GCA_025980355.1 Chloroflexota bacterium
CATCCACTCCTGCAACGCGGCCACGACGGCGACGATCTCCTGCCGGTCCAGCTTGAAGGGCCGCCCGAACGCGCGCCCGCGGGAGCTCGTCTCGAAGCCGATGAAGCCCTGCCGCGCCGCGGCGGCGACCAGGTCGCGCCGGCCGCAGAGGATGCCCGTGGACTGCGGCGCGCCGAGATACTTCGCGCCAAAGCAGACGAGGTCGGCGCCCAGGCGGGCGTAGCCGGTGAAACGCTCAAGCGGGTAGACCTGGCCGGCCGCGTCGACGAGCACTGGCACGCCCATGTCGTGCGCAACCTCCAACGTGTCGGCCAGCGAGAGCGCCCCGGCCACCCCCTCCAGGTGCGCGGGGTAGAGCACCGCCGCCGTGCGCGGGCCGAGCGCCGCCGCGAGTTGGGCTGCACTGGTCCCGTTGTCATCCCCCGCTGCGACGAGTGTCGTCCCGACGATCGTGACGACGTGCTCGTAATGGTAGCGCTGGCCCGCTTGGATGACCACCTGGTCCTTGAGGCCGCCCGTGTGCGGTAGGCGGGCGATGAGGTCCGGATCGTCGCCGGCGACGCAGGCGGCCGCGCCGAGCGCCATGGCCGCCGCGCAGCCCGGCGTGATGGGCGCCGCCACGGCGCCGAGGAGGCCGGCGACCGCCCGTCCCGCCCGCTCCAGCAGCTCGGGCATGTCGACGTACCACGCGTCGGCGCGCTCCATCGCCGCCTTCACCGCGGGCGATGGCGTGGAACCGCCGAGCACCGTCTTGTGCCCGCAGGCGTTGATGAGCGGCGTGACGCCGAGTTCCTCGTAGACGGACGGCGCGGTCGCGATCGTGGCGATGGCCATGGCGCTGCCTCCTCTGCCTGGCTTCTGAGACCTTAGCGGTGTGCGGCACGGGGGACGATAGCGCGCGGGAGATACGGCGTCAAGGCGACGTGCGAGCGGGGGGCGATGGCGATTGGGGAGCAGCCGGCGCCGTGGTAGACTGCCGGCATCGCCCCCTCGTGAAGGGGCGGCGCCGGGCCGATGCGGAGCGCGTCCCCCTCGCCGACGCGCGCTTCGACCTGGCCATCAGCGAGTACGGCGCCTGCCTCTGGGCGGACCCCCACCACTGGGTCCCGGAGGCGGCGCGGCTGCTGCGGCCCGGCGGCGACCTGATCTTCCTGACGCGGGCGCCCTCCTGGCGCTCTGTGCTTTGCGCCCATCCCCGAATGCTCGCGCCGCGGCGCGGCGAGGGTCGCTCGTAGTTCGGCACCGGTACAGCCCTGAACCGTTGTGCATCACGGGAAAGGCGGGTGAATACCGTTCACTCGCCAACGCACTGTGCCCGTGGTGAGGAACTACGGCGGGGTCTCGCATACGAGCGGGTGATTTGGCGAGCCCGGAGGCCATCGATGGTCCCGTTCCTCGCGCTGCGCCCTGGGATTTTTGACCCGGCCGCCGCTTCGGTGCGATACTACTTCCGCGGAGCGTTGCTCGATTGGAACCGGCGTGGTGCAGTGGGCATCGCCACAGGAGGAAGGTACAAGGCTTGCTGCCCGAGAAGATCCGCGATGTCCCCGACTTCCCCAAGCCCGGCATCCTCTTTAAGGACATCACGACCCTGCTCCAGGACGGTCCCGCCTTCCGGGAGTCGATTGATGCCCTGGCCGAACGCTGCCGGCGCTTACGGCCGGATGTGGTCGTCGGCATGGAGTCGCGCGGCTTCATCTTTGGCGCGCCGGTGGCCTACGCGCTGGGCATCGGCTTTGTGCCGGTGCGCAAGCTGGGCAAGCTGCCGGCAGAAACGATCAGCGAGGCCTATGCCTTGGAATATGGCACCAACACCGTCGAAATGCACCGCGACGCCATTGTGCCCGGCCAGCGGGTGGTGATCGTCGACGACCTGCTGGCGACCGGCGGTACCTGCCGGGCCACGATCAAGCTGGTGGAGCGGCTGGACGGCCTGGTCGCCGGCGTCGCCTTCCTGGTGGAACTCGGCTTCCTGAACGGTCGCGCCCAGCTCGAAGGCTACCCGATCGAAACGGTGATCCAGTTTTGATGAAGACCGTCTGGTGGCAGGACGGCGCGGTCTGCCTGATCGATCAAACGCGGCTGCCGCTCGAAGAGTGCGTCGTCACCTGCCGGAGCGTCGCCGAGGTTGCCCGAGCGATCCGGGCGATGCAGGTGCGCGGCGCGCCGGCGATCGGCGCGACGGCGGCGTTCGGCCTGGCCCTGGCGGCGCAAGGCGCGGCGGGGGATACGTCGGCTATTTTGGCGACCGTCGAGGAGAGTAGCGCCATGCTGGCGCGGACCCGACCGACGGCCGTCAACCTGTTCTGGGCGTTGCAACGCATGGGGAAGCGGGCAAGGGCGCTGGCGGGGGCGTCGACGGAGGACCTGCGGGCGGCGCTGCTGGCCGAGGCCCAGGCGATCGCCGCCGAGGACGAGGCGGCCTGCCGGGCGATGGGGCGCTTCGGCGCGGAGCTGGTGCCGCCGGGCGCCGGCATTCTCACCCACTGTAACGCCGGCGCGCTGGCCTGCGTCAGCTACGGCACGGCGCTGGGCGTCGTGCGCGCGGCCTGGGAACGGGACAAGCAGGTCCACGTCTTCGTCGATGAGACCCGCCCCTTCCTGCAGGGCGCCCGGCTCACCGCCTGGGAACTCGCCAAAGAATCGATCCCGATGACCTTGATCACGGACAATATGGCCGGGCACTTCTTGCATACGGGCAAGGTGCAGTGCGTCGTCGTCGGTGCGGACCGTATCGCCGCCAACGGCGATGTCGCCAACAAGATTGGCACCTACGGTGTTGCCGTGCTGGCCAGGGAGAACAACGTGCCCTTTTATGTAGCGGCGCCGATGTCGACGCTGGATTTCCAGATCGCCTCGGGCGACCAGATTCCGATTGAAGAGCGCGATCCGGCCGAGGTCACCGCCTGGCGAGGCGTGCAGACGGCGCCGAGCGGCGTGCGGGCGGCCCACCCGGCCTTCGACGTCACGCCGTCACGCTACGTCACCGCGATCATCACCGAGCGCGGCGTGGCGCGGGCGCCTTTCGCGGAGAGCCTGCGGGCCATGGCGGCGGCGCAATGAGCCTGGTCGTCGTCGGCTCGGTGGCGCTGGACAGCGTGGAGACGCCCTTCGGGGCGGCGGAGGATGCCCTCGGCGGTACGGCCTCCTATTTCACGACCGCGGCGAGCCTCTTCACCCGCGTCCAGGTGGTCGGCGTCGTCGGGGACGACTTCCCGCCCGAGTACATGGCCTACCTGCAGTCGCGTGACGCCGATCTCAGCGGCGTGGCGACGCTGCCGGGCACGAGCTTCCGCTGGAAGGCGCGCTTCGACTACAACCTTTCCGCCGCCCAGACGCTGGACACCCAACTCGGCGTCTTCGCCGGCTTCCGGCCGGAGTTGCCGCCCAGCTACCGGGACGCCGAGTTCGTCTTCCTCGGCAATATCGACCCCGACCTACAACTGACGGTGCTGGAGCAGTTGCGCCGGCCCCGCTTCGTGCTGCTGGACACCATGGACTTCTGGATCGGCGGCAAGCGGGAGCAACTGGGCAAGGTGGTGCGCCGGGTGGACGGCGTGCGCATCAACGAAGGCGAGATCCGCCAGTACACCGGCACTTTCAACCTGCGGGCGGCGGCGCGCAAGGTGATGGAGGAGGGGCCGCGCGTCGTGATCGTCACCCGCGGCGAGTACGGCGCCCTGCTCTTCAGTCAAGACGATCTCTTCGTGGCGCCGGCCTACCTGCTCGAAGAGGTGCGCGACCCCACCGGCGCTGGCGACACTTTCGCCGGCGGCCTCATGGGCTTCCTGGCCCGCGAGGGCAAAGTGGATCGACTGACGCTACGCCGGGCGATGCTCTATGGCGCCGTCCTCTCCTCCTTCACCGTGGAGGATTTCAGCCTGGGCCGCTTGCGCGCGGTAACGCTGGCGGACGTGGCCCAACGTTACGACGAACTGGTGCGTACCACCCATTTTGATGAGGCCGCGCTGATGCCGGCCGGAAAGGAATAGCGACAATGGCTGCCCCGACCATGACCACACCTTCCGACGTCCGCGACCTGAGTCTGGCCCCGCGCGGCCGCCTGCGCATCGAGTACGCCGACGCCAGCATGCCGGTGTTGCGCCAGATCCGCGAGCGCTTCGAGCGGGAGCGGCCGCTGGCCGGTATCCGCGTCTCCGCCTGCCTGCACGTGACGACGGAGACCGCCAACCTGGCGATCACCCTCAAGGCCGGTGGCGCCGACCTCTTCCTCTGCGCCTCCAATCCCCTCTCCACGCAAGACGACGTAGCCGCCTGCCTGGCCGCCGATTACGGTATTCCCACCTTCGCCATCAAGGGCGAGGACAACGAGACCTACTACCGGCACATGACGGCGGCGGTGGACCATCGCCCCAACATGACGATGGACGATGGCTGCGACCTGGTCGCGACGATCCATAAGTCGCGGCCTGACCTGATCCCCGCCATCATCGGCGGTACGGAGGAAACGACGACCGGCGTCATCCGCCTGCGGGCCATGGCGAAGGACGGCGCCCTCAAGGTCCCGATCATCGCCGTCAACGAGGCCGACACCAAGCACATGTTCGACAATCGCTACGGCACCGGCCAGTCTACGCTGGACGGCGTGATCCGCGCCACCAACGTCCTGCTAGCCGGCAAGGTGCTGGTCGTGGCGGGCTACGGCTGGTGCGGTCGCGGCGTCGCCAGCCGGGCGCGCGGCATGGGGGCCAACGTCGTCGTCACCGAGATCGACCCGACGCGCGCCCTGGAAGCCGTCATGGACGGGTTCCGCGTCATGCCGATGGCGCAGGCGGCCGCCGAAGGCGATATCTTCATCACCGTCACGGGCGACGTCAACGTCGTCTCCAGCGGCCTCTTCAGCAAGATGAAAGACGGCGCCATCGTCTGCAACAGCGGCCACTTCAACGACGAGATCGACATGACGGCCCTGGAAGCGGCCGCGCAGACCAAGCGCCGCGTGCGCGACTTTGTCGATGAATATCGCTTCCCCGACGGCCGCCGCCTCTTCCTGCTCGGCGAGGGCCGCCTGATCAACCTGGCCGCCGCCGAGGGCCACCCGGCGAGCGTCATGGACATGAGCTTCGCCAACCAGGCCCTCTCCGCCGAATACATTCGTCAGAAATCGTCGTCGCTCCAGCCGGAGGTCTACATCGTGCCGCGCGAGATCGACCGCGAAATCGCCCGCCTCAAGCTCATCAGCATGGGCATCCAGATCGACACCCTCACGCCGGAGCAGGAACGCTACCTCTCGTCCTGGGAGAGCGGGACGTAAAGAGGCACGATGGAGTACCCGAGTACTCACGGCCGGAGCGCGGGCGTCCCGCCCGCCCCAGTTACCGCAAATAGCCGGTGGCACTCCCGCGGCTATTTACCGCACTTCGATCAACCAGGGGCCGTCCAGATGCTCACCTTTCGGCTCGCTGATGCCTTGCCTGCCCCCGTGCTAGGGGAGCTACGCGACAGGACTTCTCACCCACTAGACGCGCGTGTTCGGCGGCGTTGCGAGGAGGCGCTGGATACCGGTCACGGTGCGTGCTATCTGCGCGAAGTAGGCATTGCTCGCCTCATTGAGCAGGCTCTTCTGCATTTTGATGGTCTGCGCTACCGCTCGCTTGCCTGGGTAGTGATGCCAAACCACGTCCATGCCCTGATAGCGCTGACTTCCTCGGTCCCAGTAGCGGCGGTTGTCCATTCTTGGAAGTCCTTTACTGCAAAGGAAGCGAATCGGCTACTCGAACGACGGGGCGAGTTTTGGCAGGCGGATTATTTCGACCGCGTTGTGCGAAATGAAGCGCATCTGCACAGTGCCATTGAGTATATTCATTCCAATCCTTGTCGGGCTGGATTAGTATCTAACGAACGGGATTGGCCGTTCAGCAGCGCAGCACGTGCGGATTGGGTAGAGCGGAGCGCTCAAGTTCAATCGGTATTTCGGGCCGGGACGAATAGGCTGCCTGAAGGAGAATCGCGCACGGGGGCGGGCGGGACGCCCGCGCTCCGGCCGTGAGAGCCCTGTCACGGTTGCTTGCCGGATGGATGCTCAGCGCAATGGATGCGGTGGGGATCGACAGGATAGGTCAATGCCGGCGCTGATCACCGGGGCGGGCGGGTTTGTGGGGCCGCATCTGGCCCGCCATCTGCACGCCCTGGGTCAGGCCGTGCACGGGTTGGGCCGCGGCGCGGCGGTTGCCGGCTATGACGCGTTTCACCGCGCCGACCTGCTGGATGCCGGTGCGGTGCAGCAGGCGATCAGCGCGGCCCGACCGGATGTGATCTACCACCTGGCCGCGCAGTCCGCCGTCCCCCAATCCTGGGACGACCCGGCGGGGACGATCGTCAACAACCTGGTCGGAGAGATCAACCTGCTGGAGGCGGTGCGCAAGGCCGCCCGCGATCCGGTGATTGTGGTCGCGGTATCCTCCGACGCCTACGGCCGCGTCCCGCCCGAAGCGAACCCGGTGGATGAGGATGTGCCGTTTCGGCCCCTCAGTCCCTACGCCGTCAGCAAAGCGGCTCAGGACCTCCTCTCCTACCAATATGCGGTCGGGCGAGGTTTGCGGATCATCCGTGTGCGCACGTTCAACCACCTGGGTCCGGGGCAATCCGACCGCTTTGCCATCCCGAGCTTTGCCCGTCAGTTGGCGGAGATCGAGGCCGGCCGGCGGCCGCCCCATCTGGAGACGGGCGACCTCTCCGCGGTGCGCGATTTCACCGATGTCCGGGACGTCGTCCGCGCCTACGCGCTGGCGGCCGAACGCTGCCGGCCGGGCGAAGCCTATAACGTCGGCTCCGGTGCCGGCAGCCGCATCGGGGACATCGTTCAGGCGCTGGTCGCGCTCTGCCGCGTCGGCGTCGATATCAGCCAGGATCCTGCTCGCCTACGGCCGGTCGACGTACCCAGCATGGTCTGTGATGCGACCCGCTTCCGCGCCGCCACCGGCTGGACGCCGACGATCCCCCTGGAGCAGAGCTTGCGCGACGTGCTGGAAGACTGGCGGGCGAGGGTGGCGGCGGTGGCGTCCGGGGGATAATGGCAGCGATCATTTAGAGCCAGGCATCGCGTAGGGGCGTATTGCATACGCCCCGCTTGGGTCGCCACGAAAAAACGATGGTGGCCACCGGACCAGGGCGTATGCAATACGCCCCTACGCGATGCCAGGCTCTAAATGATCGCTGCCATTATCCACCGGACGCCACCGCCGCCACCCTC
>JAICXR010000029.1 GCA_025980355.1 Chloroflexota bacterium
CGGACGCTCCCTGTACATCCTGGACGAGCCGACCACCGGCCTACACTTCGCCGACGTCCACCGCCTCCTCGAAGTGCTCGGACGCCTCGTGGAATCCGGCAACACCGTCCTGGTGATCGAACACAACCTCGACGTCATCAAGTCCGCCGACTGGGTGATCGACCTCGGCCCCGAAGCGGGTGCCACAGGCGGCGAGGTCGTCGCGGAAGGCACCCCGGAGCACATCGCCGCGACGGCGGCGAGCATCACCGGACGCTATCTCCTGCCGGTACTGGAACGGGATTAGCTCCGCTTGTCGATAGGCACGTACTCGCGGCGCTCCACGCCCGTGTACTGCGAATTGGGCCGGAAGATGCGATTGTGCTCGAGTTGCTCGATGATGTGGGCCGACCAGCCGGCGGAGCGAGCCATCACGAAGATCGGCGTGTAGAGCTCGATGGGCAGCCCGAGGAGGTAGTAGGTCGGTCCGCAGGGGAAGTCGACGTTGGGGTAGAGGTGCTTCTCCCGGGCCATGACGTCTTCGACGATCTGGCTGATCTCCGCCCACTTCGTCTCGTGCCAGCGCACGCCAAGCTCGGTCATGCACTCTTTGAGGATGCGGGCACGCTGGTCGCCGTTCTTGTAGACGCGGTGCCCGAAGCCCATGATGAGGTGCTTCGCCTGCAACTCGCCCATGATGTAGGATTCCGCCTTGTCCGGCGTGCCGATCGCCTGCAACATGCGCATCGACTCCTCGTTGGCGCCGCCGTGCAAGGGACCTTTCAGCGTGCCGATGGCGCTGGTGATGCCGCTCCAGAGGTCGGAGAGCGTGGACACGGTGACGCGGGCGGCGAAGGCGGAGGCGTTGAACTCGTGCTCGGCGTAGAGGATGAGCGAGGTGTCGAAAACGCGCAGGTCTTCCTTCGGCGGCACCTTGCCCCGCAGCATATAGAAGAAGTTGGCGGCGTGGGGCAGGTCGTGCGACGGCACCACCGGGTCGCCGGAGCGTGACAGCACCCGCCAGGCGCCGGCGACGATCGTCGGCAACTTGGCCACGACGTCGCGCGCCGCCTCTTTCGGTCCGCCGTGGGAGAAGGAGCCGAGGAACGACACGCTCGTGCGGAGGACGTCCATCATGTTGGAGCCCGAGGGCAGGAGGTGGATCAGCGCCCAGAGCTGCTCCGGCACGACGCGGCGGGCGATGAGGTCGGTCTTGAATGCCGCGAGTTGCTCGCTGGTGGGCAACTCCCCTTCCAGCAGTAGATAGACGACTTCCTCGTAGGTGGATTGTTCGGCCAGTTGCTCGATCGGGTAGCCGCGGTAGCGCAGCTCGTCGTGCGTCGTGGCGATCGCCGTCTCGCCGGCCGTGATGCCGGCCAGGCCGGGCGAAAAGGACTGCTCCTCACTCGTGGTCGCACTCAAGTCGTTCCTCCATTCGTTGCGAGCGTCGCATCCAACCGCTCATATTCAGGATAGCGCAGGAGATCATACAGTTGGGCGCGTGTCTCCATCCGCGGCAGGAGGTCTCGCTGCGTGCCGGCGGCCAACAAGGCGGCGTAGCCATCCTGGAGGGCGCGCAACGCCAGCCGGAAGCCGGTCATCGGGAAGATGACGGCGGCGTAGCCCAGCTCGGCGAAGCGGTCGGCATCGATCAGGGGCGTCTTGCCGAACTCCGTCATGTTCGCCAGCAGCGGCCCCGGCACCGCGCGGGCGAAGGCGGCGAACTCTTCTTCGGTGGCCAGGGCTTCGGGGAAGATCAGATCCGCTCCGGCCTCCAGGCAGGCGCGGGCCCGGTCGACGGCGTCGGCGAAGCCGGTCACGCCGCGGGCGTCGGTGCGCGCGCAGATGACGAAGCTCGGGTCGCTGCGCGCCCGCACCGCCGCCCGGATGCGCTGCACGAACTCCTGCCGGGTGACGAGTTGCTTTCCGTCAAGATGGCCGCATTTCTTGGGCATGCGCTGGACTTCGAGGTGGATGCCGGCCACGCCGGCGCGCTCGAACTCTTCCACCGTGCGCTCCAGCGCCAGACCCTCACCGAAGCCGGTGTCGGCGTCGGCCAGTGCCGGGATCGCCACGGCGCCGGCGATGTAGCGCAGTTGCTGGGCGACTTCCGCCATGGAGAGCAGCCCGATGTCCGGGTAGCCCGCCGTGCCGTTGATGATGCCGGCGCCGCTAATATAAACGGCTGTGGCGCCCGCCGCTTGCGCCGCCAGCGCCGAAATGCCGTTGAAGACGCCCGGCAGGACCAATGGGTGTTCGTCGCGAAGCAATTGGCGTAGCCGGGCGGCCTTGCCGGGGAAGGCCGTCACGCGCCCGTCACCGAGCATTGCCAGGTTCCTCCGGTCGATCGACGGCGAGCGCGCCGAACAGGGCGGTCAGGTCGGTCGCCGTGTCCAGGTTCCAGAGCAGCCCCAGCACCTCCCGCTGCCGGCCATCAAGGGGCGAGCCGGCGGTGGCGGCCAGGAACTTCTGCTCGACCTCGGCGTCGGTCATCGGGTTGCGCGCGTGGCCGCGCGGGTAACGCACTTCTCGCTCGACCGCCCGGCCGCTGGCCAGGGTGATGCGGAGACGGTTGGGGATGCCGTCCGGATAGCCGGCGTTCAGCAGCGGGTCGCGCCGCAGCGTCGTGCGGTTCAACAGGTGCGCGACCCGCGGGTCGCGCAGCCATTCGGCATCGAACTGCGTCGCCGTGACGTCGCCGGCCAGCAGGGCCACGGCGACGCAATAGGGCATGCTGTGGTCGGCCGTTTCCCGGCTGCGCGGCCGGAATTTCTCGGGGTCCTTGCCGATGATGTCCACGGCCGCATCGAAGCTGGCGATCTCGATCCGCTCGATCCGCTCGACATCGATCTGCGGTCGTAGCTGCAAAGCGGCGTCGACGGCGCTCTGGGCGTGGTACTCGACCGGCCAGAACTTGATGTAGGTCCGTCGGATCATCCAGTCGTCGCCGGTGACGCCGGCGAAAGGCGGCAGGCCGAAGGGACCGGCGACTTGCTTCCAGAAGCCGAATTCGCCTTCGAACACCTCCCAGGGACCGCTCACGCCCTCCGCCGCCAGCAGGGCGGCGAAGAGACCATTGCGGGCGGCGTTGGCGAAGGCGCAGCCCTTCCACATCGAGAGCTCGCCGGAACGGGTCTGGCGGAGGGCGACGTTGGGAACGGCGGCGAGTGCCAGCGCGTGGCGCAGCCGCTCGGCAGGGAGGCCGAGCAGCTTCCCGGACAGCAGCGCCGTCGACAGCGCGCCGTAGGTGACGTGGTCCCAGCCCCGCGCCCGCAGGCTGGCGGCATCGCAGAACCGACACTGGATCTCGTAGCCCAGGACGATCGCCGCAAGGAGGTCGCGGCCGCTGCTCCCGGCGAGCTCCGCCGCCGCCAGCGCCGCCGCAATGTTGTCGCTCGGGTGGGCAGGCTCCAGCGAGAGGTAGGTGTCATTGAAGTCCAGGTAACGGATCAGCACCCCGTTGTGGAAGGCCGCCAGTTCCGGCGAGGAACTGGTGCGAGCACCAATGGCAGTGGCGCCCGGATCGGCACGGGTCCGCCGGCAGAGGGCACGGGCGGCAATGCCCGGCGGGCAGTCGTAGGCCGCGAAGGCGACGCCGACGCTGTCGATCAAGCGACGCTTCGCCTCGTGGATGACGTCGTCCGGCAACGCCGCCGGGACGACATCGGCGACCCAATCGGCGATGCCCTGGGCGACCTCGGGCACAAAATTCTCCCTTGTTCCGCTGACCGCGGCCATTGCTTCCATCCTATCACGCGCTAGCTGGCCGCGTCGGGGATGCGCGGGCGGAGCAGCTTGCGCAGGCCCGGAATCCGGCGCCAGATCGTGCCGGAACAGTCGCGGTAATGGTCGCTGAAGCGCTGGAGGGCCTGGTCCCAGTTGAGGTGCTCGCCGCGCAGCCTGGCCTGATCGTCGCGGAAGTTGGCGAGGTGCACAAAGATGTCGGCGGTGCGTTCGCTGGGGAAGCAGCGCCCCAGGCGGGCCAGGCGCAGCGCCCGGATCGCCGGTTCGTAGACGCTGTAGTACCAGTGGCGGGCGGCGTCGCGCAGGTCGTCGTCCCGCCAGGCGGCATAGCCAGAGGGTCGGTTGGCCGGGTCCGACGCGTAGAGGCGGATCAGCTCCAACAGGCGGGGATAGTGGCCGACCCGGCTGGCGCCGATCCGGGTCAGCCCGGTCAGCCGCTCGAACTCCCGTCGTTCACCGAAGACCGTCGCCGTCTCCTCGTTGCTGACCGGCAGGAACTCCGTCACGATCGCGTCGATATCGCGCTGGTGGGTGGCCTTCGCCGCGGCCACCCGGTGGTTGCCGTCTAGCACGAAATAGTTGTAGCCCACTTTGTAGAGGTCGACCGGCGGCATCACCTCTCCCCGTCCGAGGGCCTTCACGATGCTCTCGAAGCGTTCGTCGTCCTGGCGACGTTGGGCACGTGCCGGCGGGCGGAAATCCGCCCCCAGCTCGCGGGCCCGGCCGACGCTGCCGACGATGCGCCCAACGTCCACCGTGCGCAGCCCCAACGGCTTGGGCGCCAGGGGGCCGCCCCGCCGGGCCTCGTCCTCGAAGCTGAGGACCTGCCCCGTGGTCGGCGTCGACTCGTCGGCGCGCGCCGCCATGGGCACTGGGACCAGCACCGCCGGGCAGGTGATCAGCCGCAACACGGCCTCGGCGACGCTGCCCAGGACCAGCCGCGCCAACGCCCCGCGACCATGAATCGCCAGCACCAACAGGTCTGCCCGGAAGGCCTCCGCCTCGGCGGCGATGGTGCGCGCGGCCGGCCCGATGCTCACTTTCCGGCTGATGGTGACTTCCGGCGCCGCCAGGCGAGCGATGATGGTGTCGAGGTAGGCGATCGCTTCGCTCTCCTCGCCGGCCAGGGTTTGGGCGTCGACCGCGCCCGGCGCCGGGGAGGGCTCCGCCGCCGACAGCACCAGTTCCGGCAGGGCCTGGGAGCCGGCGACGACTCGCAGGAGCAGCAGTTCGGCCGAACAGGCGCGCGCCAGCGCCAGGCCGTGGGGCACTGCCGCTTCGCCGGCGCCGGAACCATCCAGCGCCACCATGATCCGCTCGTACATGCCGGTCCGTTACGGCGCCGGTCCTGCAGGACCGGCGAGTCTGCTACTATCTACGTATCAGGAGTGCATGCTACCTGCCCGGAGTGGCGCAGGCCTACGCGTAGTGACGCATTTCGC
Source organism: Chloroflexota bacterium (assembly GCA_025980355.1). Taxonomy (GTDB): domain Bacteria; phylum Chloroflexota; class UBA4733; order UBA4733; family UBA4733; genus UBA4733. Next base: position 5,166 of record JAICXR010000029.1, read on the forward strand.
GCCTTGAAACGAGCGAGGGATGGCCGGCTGGGTTCCGGGCGTGGACGCCGACTTCGTCTGGGTCGTCCCCGGACTCGCCGTGGGCGGTCAACCGACCCGCCAGCAGATGTACCGGCTACGCAGCCACGGCATCGACGCCTTGCTCTCGGTGCGGTCCGAAGACGACCCCGAAGATAGCCCCCAGGTGGCCAAACGCCACGGCTTGCGCTACCAGCGTGTCGTCGTGGCCGACGGTGTGGAGATCCCCCAGGAGGCGCTGGAGGAGATTGTCCATCTGGTCGCCGCCTGGCGGCGCGCCGGGCTCGGCGTCCTGATCCACTGCCAGGCCGGCCGGCGGCGCGGCCCGATCGCCGCCGCGGCCGTCCTGGTCGACGAGGGCTGGTCCGTCCACGACGCCATGCGTCGCGTCAGCCAGGCGCGGCGGCAGACGGCGCCGACACCGGCGCAGACCTGCTCCCTGCGGCGCTTCGCGCGCAGCCGCTTCCACCACCGCCTCGCCTATGCCTGGCAAGAGTTCCGGCACCCGAACAAGGTACCGCTGCCACAGGCCCGGCCCCAATAAGTCAGTCGCCTTCCGGCCCGGCCTCGTCCACCGGCTTCCCGTCCAGCGCCAGATTGGCGAGGCGATCGGCCTCGGCATTGAGGGAGCGCGGCACGTGCTCGAAGCGCACCGTGCCGATGGTGCGGATCATCGCCTCCGCCCGTGCGTGCAACCGCTGCAGCACCGGGTCCTTAACCCGGTACCGCCCCGTCATCTGGCGAACTACCAGCTCGCTGTCCATACGCACCAGCAGCGACGGCGGGGCGTGGGAGGCGGCGAGGTCCAGCGCGATCAGGAGCGCCTGGTACTCCGCCTGGTTATTCGGCAGGCGGCCCAGCGTCTTGCCGATCCGCCGGATCGGGCGGCCTTCCGGGTCGACCAGGCAAATTCCCGCCGCCGCCGGGCCGGGATTGCCGCGCGCCGCACCGTCGACGTAGACCAGCCATTGCCCAGGAACGACGGGCGGCAGCGCGGTGGCGATCAATGCGCCACGTACAGCAGGCGACCGCAGTTGTCGCAGGGGATGAAGCCATTGCCCGGTCGGGCTTTGGCGACGGTCGTCGGCGGCACCGCGACGCGGCAGACGCCGCAGATATTGCCGTGCAGCGTCGCCACGGCGCGGCCACCCTTCTGCTGACGGAGCCGCGTGTAGGTGGCGAGGGCGCCCGGCGTCAGCGGGGCGAGACGGCGCGCGCGCAGCTCCTGCTGCTGCGCCCCTTCGGCCTGCAACGACCGCAACTCCTGCTGCCAGGCCGCCACCTGCTGCGCCCGCTCCGCCGCCGCGGCGGCGATCTTGGCGTCCATCTCCTGCAATTGCTGCGTGGTGAGCTCCACGTCCTCCATCGCCGCCACCAGGGAGTCCTCGAGGTCCCGCAGCTTACCGGTGTGCTGTTCGATCTCGGATTGGGTCGCTTGATAGGAATGCATGTCGTGGATCGCGGGGCCGCTCAGGCGCTGCTCGCGCCGCTGGATCTCCAGGCGCTCGCTGGCGCTCTCGCCTTCATAGCGGCGCTGGGCTAACTGCTGCTGCTGGAGGGATGCCGCTGTCGCCGCCCGCACCGCCCGCAACTCACGGAGGGCGGTGTCGTCGGCGATCCGGCCCTGGAGCTCGCCGACCGCCCGGCGCAAGCGATCGAGCTCGCTGTCGACCGCCTGCAAGGCCGCCAGGTCCGCCATGACCGTCAAATGCGCCTCCCCTTCGAGGGGTGGATCATAACACGGCGGCCCTGGACGGCAGTAGATGGCCGGCGGCGAAAGGTGTTAGCTTGGAGACGACTGGCCCAACAATTGCACTGGGAGGGCACGGATGCACACCGGCGCTGCGTGGTTGAACCTGGCTCGCACACGAGGAGATGTGCATTGACGGACGCGACAACGGCCGACATTCGAGGGCCCGCACCCGGCTGGTGGGGCGCCGACCTGACGTCCCGCCGCGCGATGTTGCTGCTGGTGGCATTGCTGGTCGCGCTCGGCGCCGTGACGCCCTGGAGTCTGCTGCTCAGCGTGCCGATCGTGCTGGTGACGCTCCACCGGGTGCACCAGTGGGACGGGATTGTCCTGGGCGCCGCCTTGATCCTGGGCGGCAGTGTGCTGAGCCTGCTGGTGACAATCGACCTCTCCGTGTCGCTGACCGCCCTCGCCGGCATCGTCGGCGCCTTCGCCGTGACCGTCCTCTTCATCCGGTGGTGGAGTAGTGCCCCGCGCCTGGGCACCGGGCTGGCGATTTTTGTCGGTATCGCCTGCGCCCTGGTCTTGCTGGCGACGATCCAGGTTGACATCCAGTTCGCCAAGCTCAACGCCATGAGTGAGGCGGTGTACGGGTGGTTCCACCGCTGGCCGCACCTGGACAACGTCGGCTTCAGCCAGAACGCCACGGCGGCGCTGATCGTCGCCGCCTGTCCGTTCTGTATCGCCCTGACGGCGTCGGCGACACGTCGCTGGCGCCGGTGGTGCGGAGCGCTCGCCACGCTCTGGCTCGTCTTTGCCCTGGTCCTCACGCTGTCGCGCGGCGCCTATTTCGGCCTCGCCGTCGGCATCGGCGCGATGATCTGGCTGAACGGTGGCCGGACCCGCTGGCTGGCGCCGCTGCCGACGCTGCTCACGCTGGCGCTCCTGCTGGCGGGCGTCACCGGCTACGAGTTCACCCTCTCCTCCACGCCCACCGGCTGGAGCAGCGTGGACCGGCTCTACATCTGGCACACGGCCCTGCGTATGCTCGCCGACTTCCCGATCACCGGCCCCGGCGTCGGCACGTTCCCGCTGCGGATGCCGGCCTACACCTGGCCGATGGAGGCGCGGGACATCCCCCACGCCCACAACTTCGTGTTGCAGACCTACCTGGATTCCGGCCTGGTCGGCCTCATCGGCATGGTCGTGTTGCTGCTCGGCATGCTGCAGGGCACGCTGCGCCTGTTGGCGCGGCCGCTGGATCGCCGGTTGCGCCTGGCGGTGCTCGCCGGCGCCGGCGCCATGCTCGGCAGCCTGACCCAGGGCGGCGTCGACGCCTATTTCTGGGGCGACGCCCGCACCTTCTACGTGATCGCCCTGCCGATCGCGGTGCTCATCCGCGTTGCCCAGTTGCACGGCGTTTCCCTGGCCTTTGCCGATCACGCGCTGGCGGATCGTCTGCTCCGCTGGGGCGGCCGGCTGCGCCGGGCGACGACCGGTGGCGGGCTCCGCTCCCCGGCGCGCTGGGCGCTCGCGGCCGGGGCCGCCGTCATCCTGGCGTTCACCGCCCGGCCGATCCTCAGCCTGGCGCTGACCAATTCCGGCAACATGTTGCGCGAGCACGGCGAGCTCATGGAGACCGGCTCGCCGGTGCAGGCCCTCACCTATACGCTGGCGCAGCACCAACTGGAATGGAGCACCGGGCTGGAAAGCAACTATGGCGTCGCCTGGCAGGACCTGGCGGAGGTATCGCTGGACGAACGGAACCCGTCGCAGGCCGCGTTCTACCTGGCGCGGGCGGGCTGGGAAGGGCAGCGCGACGCCCTGGTCCTGCGGGACGACGACCGCCTAAGCCGGCTGGCGATCGCCCAGGCCGCTCCCGACCTCCACATCGTCCACTGACGGCGATCGGGAGCGGTCGAGCCGGATGGCGACCCCGGCCATCGCCAGCAAGAGCGCGATCTGCACCACCGTCCCGTGGACGTACAGATCGTCCAGCAGGTTGTGGACGGACAGCGTGATGAGCATGCCCAGCGCCCCGGCGACGATGGCGTGCAGCAGCGGATCGCGCATCGTCGCCAGCGGTCGCCAGAGCAGGCGGAAGGCGCTGAAGAGGAAGACCAGGTAGGTCCCCAGGCCGACGATCCCGGTTTCTACGGCCTGGTTGAGGTAGTAGTCGTGCGCGTGATCGAGCCCGACATTCCAACCGGGCACTGCATAGTGCGGGTAGACGATGCCGAAGTTGCCCATGCCGATGCCGAGCAACCAGTGGCTCGTGAACATGTTCTCGCCGGCAATCCAGAAGGCCAGGCGCTGCGCCGCGGAGAACGTGGCTGGTGTCGGGTGCAACACGTCGACGTCATAGATGTCGAAGGCCGCGATCACTTGGGTGGAGACCGAGCCGGGCACTAGGTGGATGGCGAAAAGCCAGACCACAATCACCGCCGCGGCGACGCCGAAGCCGACCAACATCCGCGAGCGGCTGCCGCCCCGATCCAGCAGGAGCACCGCCGCTACGGCCAGGGCCAGCCAGGCGCTTCGGGAGAGCGAGCAGACGATGGCGATGAGGATCATGGCGGCCGCCAGGATCAGCCAGCGGCCGCCGCGCTGCCGGGCGTAGACGACGGCCAGGGCGATGGCGAGCAGCACGCCCATGTTGAGGTAGCCGGCAAACGGATTGGGCTGGGCGAACGTGCCGTAGGCGCGCATGAAGAGGTGGTGGATCAGGAAGCTCGGCGGGCCGATTTTCAGGACGAACTGCGCGAGGCCGATCTGTGCCTCCACCGCCGTACTGGCGACGATCAGGATGGCGGCGAGGCGGAGCTGGCGCCGCGTCGTCAGCAGGTTGCAGGCGAGCACATAGACGACGACGAGCTCCACCCACTTCACGAGCTCCTTGAATCCCCACACCAGCGAGCTCTGGTCCGGGGGGGCGGAGACGATGGCGAGGAAGCTCAGGGTGATGCCGGTCAGGAAGAGCAGCAGCGGCGGCAGCAGCGGCATAGGCGCAAAGCGGCGACGGCGCGCCATGATCACTTGCAGGAGCCAGGCGACCAGCGTGACACCGACCAGCAGCTCCGTGCTACTGGCCGGAAATGGGCCGAGGTTGAAGGAGCGCAGCGACTGGAACGGCACAGAGGGGATTAGCAGGCAGAGGCCCAGCAGCGGCCAGCGCAGGATGGCGGCGGCGAGGAGAGCTCCCAGGGTGACGGCCAGCCCGTAGCTGGGGCTGAGCCAGGCGATGGCAAAGGCAACGGCCAGGATGCCGAGCACGCCCAGGAGGGGCGCGATGGGCAGCCGGCGCGGTTCCGGAGCCGCAAAGGTTCGCATCGGGGCAGTATAGCGGAACGTCCGGGCACCCCGAATCTGGAGGTTGTCTGGAAATCGCGTTGTCGCCACCCCGGAGGCGTCGATTGCGGCGGCAACTTGCGCGGTCAAGCGTTACGCTTAGTCCCGTGAAAGCAAGCCGCGCTCGGCGGCCAGCGTGCATAAGGGGAAGGCGACGCCATGACCTACGTCATCACCGAGACCTGTGTGGACCTGAAGGACGCCTCCTGCGTCGAAGTCTGCCCGGTCAACTGCATCTACAGCACCGACGAAGACCGCATTTACCTGATCAGCCCGGACGAGTGCATCGACTGCGGCGCCTGCGAGCCGGAATGCCCGGTCACCGCGATCTTCAGCGAGGACGCCGTGCCGGACGACCAGAGCGAGTATACGAAGATCAACGCGCTCTGGTTCGAGGACAAGGATGCGGCGCGCGAAATGGTGAACGCGCTCAAGCCGCCGGCATAAACTCGCCGGGCGACGCCCAAGCCGGTACCACTCGCCAACGGTCCGCCCCTCCTTGCGCTACACTATGCGCGCGATCATGCCGCATGCTCGCGGCCCGCACGCTATCGGGAGGAACCTCACTTGGCACAGACCTTGACACGGGAGCTGGCGACGCCGGTGGCGCCGCATCCGGACGATGCCGCCGTCCTGGAGGAGCTGGTTCAACTGGCGCGGGAGACGTACCTGCTCTGGGACGAGGACTGGGTCGGCTTTTCCTGGCGCAACTATACCCACGACCACGTCCGGCGCGTCCGGAACCTGGCGATGCACCTGTGCCTGGAGGAGGGCGGCAACACGCGCCCGCTCGACCTCGGCGCCACGCTGCACGACATCACCAAGTCCTACGACGGCGAGATCATCATGAAGGACGGCAAGCGCGTCATCGATGAGAACGGCCTCTGGCACAACGAGTACCTGCCGCCGGCCCGCCGCAACCACGTCACCGACCTCTACGACCAGCTCGGCCTGCGCGGGCAGATCCACAACATCTCCGGCGCCCGCATCGCCGACGCCTTGCTGACCGAGTATGGCTATCCCCAGGCGTTGCGCGACCACGTCCAGGAGATCATCATCACCCACCTGACGGTCAGCGCGGCCTCCAGCCTGGAGGGTCGCTGCCTCTACGACGCCGACACCATCGACGCCAATATCGGCTATCCCGCCTTCTACCGCAACATCCAGATCAGTATGCACAATCTGGAGCGGCAGTACGCCGCCCGCGGCGCCTCGCTCGACGAGTTCCTGGCCACGTCGCTGCACGAGTACCTGGAACCCTACGTGCGCGAGAAGCTGCCGGCCTGGCTGGAGGGGAAGCGGCGCGACTTCGTCAGCAAGATGACGACCGCCAGCGGCAAGCGGCGGGCCGAGGCACGCCTGGACCGCTTGGGCGCCGAGATGGCGAGCATGGGGCAGGAACTGGACACACTAGAAGCGGCCCTGGACGCCGGACGGCTGGCGCCGGCGGTCTACTTCATGCGCAACCGGCGTAACCCCTCCGTCTCGGCCGACCTGGCGGCGCTCATGGAACGCTGGCCGGAGGAGCAGGCGGCGGCGGCCCAATTCCTGGCCTCATTGCAGCGGGAGAGCGCCGGCGTCTGGTAAGGCGTTTTCGGGAACGGGGAGAGACACGATGGCGGACCGGCTACGTATCGGCATGATCGGCTGCGGCGAGATCGCCGTGCAAACGGCCAAGGGTATCGCCGCCTCCACGCTAGGGCAGCACGTGATGGTGATGGACACCGACGCCCGGGTCGCCGGCGACCTCGGCGTGACGTACGGCGTGCCCCATACCACGAAGGTGGAGGAGCTTCTGGCGAACCCGCAGGTGGACGCCGTCTACATCGCCGTGCCGCACTACCTCCACGCGCCCCTGGCCATCCAGGCGGCACAGGCCGGCAAGCACGTGCTGGTGGAGAAGCCGATCGCCACTAGCCTGGCCGAGGCGGACGACATGATCGCCGCCGCCCGCGACGCCCACGTCACGCTCTCCGTCGCCTATCTGGCCCAGGTCGATCCGGTGGCGCAGACGATGCACCGTCTGGTCGCCGCCGGCGCCATCGGCAACGTCGTCGGCACGCGCATCGTCTATCGCGGCGACAAGCCGGAGAGCTACTGGCACGGCGGCTACTCCGGCCGCATCCAGACCGATTGGCGGACGTCCAAGGCCAAGTCCGGCGGCGGCGTCCTGATCATGAACACCATCCACGACCTCAACACGTTGCGGTTCATCACCGGGCTGGAGGTGGTGCGCGTCTCCGCCGAGTATGAGACGTTCACCACGCCGGTGGAGGTCGAAGATTATGTCGCGGCGACCTACCGCTACGACAACGGGGCGATCGGCACGCTGGAGGCCGGCTCGGCCATCCGCGGGCGCGACCCGTTGCGCGAGGTGAACCGCATCTATGGCGACGCCGGCCAGATCCTCTTCAGCAACCCGGCGCGCATCTTCGTCACGCAGGCGGTGGAAGGGCTGCAGGCCGGCCAGTGGCAGGACCTGCCGGCGCCAACCGGGAGCCACGGCGGTGACCGTGCCGCCATGATCGATGGCTTCGCCGGCGCCGTCTTGAATGGCCGTCCACCGGTGGTCCAGGCCGAGGACGGCCGGGCCGCGCTCCAGATCGCGCTGGCCGCCTACCAGGCCGGCCAGGAGCACCGGACGATCACCCTGGGGCCGGTCGCGAAGGCGGCCGTCTGAATCACACAAGCTCGGCGGTGCAACGGGTGAGGGATCCGCCGATCCCGTGCTACGCCTTGTCTGTTTCGGGGATCACGCGTAAATCCTGCAAGATCGCCTCGTGCGCCGCGCGTAAGCGGGCGAGACGCGCCTCGGCAATGGCGAGCTCGCGCCGCAGGCTCTCCGTGTAGTAGAAGTAGTCCTCGGACATGGCTCGGGAAGCGTCGACATTGGCGCGGATACGGCTGTGCAATTCTTCGCGCAGCAGTGTGGCCGCCTCTTGCGCCGCCAGCAACTCCTGCCACGCCTCCCGCCGGTGCGCCCGCGCGTCGCGGCGGCGCTGCAAGAGATCGACGGCTTCGGCGTCACCGGCGAGAGCGCGACGGCGAACCTCCCAGCTCTTCCGGCCAATTCGGGCGTAGAAGTCGTCGCCATGCCGGCGCCGCGTCTCTACGGCGCGCTCTGAACTGCCGTCACGATCCGCTCTATTCACCGTTGCCCCCATCTCGCCCCAGTAGGACCTCCGGCCTAAGGCGATCGCTGCGGCTACTATGTTAGTCTAGCGCGATATTCGCCGTCATGCACGGGAATTCGCCCCCGTCGTACCATAGCGCCGCGAAGATCGCCATTTGGAAACGGAAGGTAGGACGGGCATGGCCGAAGGCTTCCCCTTGAGTGACACGATCTCCTTTCAGACGAAGGCCGGTTGGTACGACCTGATCGTCACCACCGCCTATATCCCCGCAACCCTGGGCGATACGGGCGAGGCCGGGTTCCGTACCGTCGCCGACCTGCACGCACCGCACACCGCGGCGGGCGAGGCGACGCTCCTCCAGGAGCTGGTACGCGACTACCGGACCGCCGCCGAGGCGCGCGCCGGGCACGCCGACGTGCTGCGGCTTGTCGAGGAGCGCCAGGTCCCGCTGCCGATTCCGGATGAGGTGACGACGGAACGGAAGCTGCGAAGTTAGGCCGCCACCGATACGTCGGGACATCTACGCCAGGGCGGACTGGACGGCGTGCCGGATCGGGTCGAGCTCACGAAAGTCGACGGACGGCAGCGCCGGCAAGAGCGTCTCGTAGACGTCGTCACCGAATCGGCGAAGGCCCCCGTAACGCGGGTCGTCCGGGTAACAGGACACGTGCCGGCGCGTCCGCTCGAGGTCGGCGAGCGATCGGGGCGCCAGACGCCTAAGCAGAGCGTAGGGGACGGAGCGCCCCGGCGTGCCGCGGGCGACGGCGCGGAGCGCCGCGAGCTCGCTCGGCCGACTGACAAGCGCCGCCCCCAGCAGGTTCTGGGCGACACCGTCATCCTGGGTCCAGTCCAGTACGTCGTCGGCGAACTGGGCGACCAGCCCGAACACCTCCGCCGCCCGTTCACTGGAGGCGGCGAGGTCGGCCGGAAGGTCCAACAGGACGCTCCAGAGATGAGCGGCGAAGCGCAGAAGCAGGCCGGAGGTCGCCGCGCGGGCGCGTACGACGGCTTCCAGGGGCGCGTCGAGTCCCGTCGCCAGGTCCAGCGCCTGGTGTCCGGCCAGGGCCTGGGCCTCGAAGGCGGCAAGGTCGTCGACCAGCGCCGCAACGCGCGGGCGTCCGGCCGACCGGGATTGCAACGCCGCCACCAACCGCTCCCGCAGCCGCCCGGTCTCCCCGCTCAGGAAGTCTCCCTTGCCCAGGGGCCGTTCGCGCGCCTGCGGCGTATCCAGCAGATCGTCGTAGGCGTCGACCAGGGCCGCCAGATGGCAATAGACCTCCACCAATCCCGCCTCCAGCGCTTGCCGCCGACCGATGCCCAGGGCGTCGCTATAGAGGCCGAGCAGGATGGTGAAGTCGAGTTTCATCAGGCCACGCAACTGCGGCGCCTCCCGGAGGATGGCCCGATAGTCGGTCACCGCCCGGACCCCCCGCCGGCGGAGACGCTGCATGCCGGGCGACGGCGCCAGGAGCATCCGCCAGCAGAAGCGCAATTGCGTGAGGCTGGAACGCAGCCCCAGCAGACGGAACGCGGCGTTGACGGCGTCCTCCGGTAAGGCGACGCCGGTGAGACGCCGGGTCGCCCCCGCCGCCAGCGGTGCGACCCAGCGCCCGGTGACCTCCCGCCGGGGATGCCTCAGGATATTCTCGCTCACCGGCGCGGCCCGTCGACGCCGCATCCCAATCGGCGCATGCACTGCCGGAGCGCCCCTAACATCAGCGCGGCATGAAGGCGGCCGAACGGCGATCGTGCGTTGTGGAAGACCGCACTGGCGCCGGCGTCGACGAGCCAGCAGTCCCCGGCGCCGTCGACGACGACATTATCCGTTTGCCAGGGCCGGTAGAGTTCCCAGGGCAGGTAGACC
>JAICXR010000434.1 GCA_025980355.1 Chloroflexota bacterium
CCAGCAATCGGGGCGCCGAGATTCGAACTCGGGACCTCACCGACCCGAACGGTGCGCGCTACCAGGCTGCGCCACGCCCCGAAGAGCGCGGATTATCGCAGGCGCGAGTCGCGCCGCGCGCAATACGCGTCGAACGCGACCATCCTTCGCCACCGTGGCGGGCGAGACGCCCGCGCTCCGGCCGGGATGACCGTCGGTGCCAGCGTGGTGCTCTGGTGCGTCAACCTACCGATCAGGCGCCGGACACGACCATCGTCTGAGGTTCCAAGTCTCACCATCCACTCCGCCCCCGCGGCGACTAGGTAGGCGCAGACGACCAACACCGGGATCAGGTAGACGACGTTGAGGCCGCCGGGGATATTCCAATCGATGACCTGGGCGCAGACGAGCAGGCCAAAGATGCCGCCCGCCACCAGCTCCGCCCGTCGATAGCGGAGAGCGATGGCGAGGCCCAGCGCGGCGAACCAGGTGAAGGGGCCGAGCTGGCCGCGCAGCGCCTGCTCGAGCGAGAGGGCGCGCGCCGGATAGTCCGATGGCGCGATGGAGAGCAAGGATCGGCTAAGCTGCGGCGCGAAGACCAACTCGGCAAAGTTCGCCCAGGTGGTTGGGTGGAACTGGTCGTAGGCAGTGCCCTGGGCGGAACGGATCGGCAAATAGAGGTAGAGCAGCAAGGGTAGGGCGAAGATCAGGGCGCCGGCCAGCAGCAGTCGCCAGCGCCGGAGGAAACGCGGCGCGATCAGCAGGACATAGACAAGCAAGGCCGGCAGGAAGAAGGCGCTGGAGCGATGGTGGGTCAGCGCCAAGCCTACTGCGAAGCACAGCCAGAACCAGCGGTTGCGGAGACAGGTCCCAACGGCGAGGTGAGGCGACCAGGTCGATTCCTTCGCATCCGGCCGGAGGCGCGCCGCCGTCTCCCAGCGGAAGGCGAGTACCAGAACTAGCGCGGTGAAGGCGGCGGCGGCGGCGCGGACACCGGCGATTGTCGACCAGCGCCACTCGAGGGGCGCGACGGCCAGCGCCGCTGCGCCGGCAAGTCCGGCCAGCCTGCCGCCGCCGAGGGTGCGGACGCCGAGGTAGACCAGGGCACAGGCCAGCGCGCCGCACACGGCGGACAGCGCGTTCATCTTGAGGGCAGGCGTTCCAAGCGGATCGAGCCGGACCCAGAGGTGGCCGAGCAGGGTATACAGCGGGTAGCCGGTGTAGTGGGGGATGCCGAGGATCGCCGGCACGTACTGGAACTCGCCGGCATCGCCGCCGACCTCCGCCGGCGCCAACGTCCGCAGGTAGGTAGCCAGCGGGAGGAGGAAGGCCGCCGCCAGGGCGGTGGTATCGAACAGCTTCGCCGAGGTGATCAGGCCGGTCGATTTGGATTTCGGCGCCATCAGCCGCCAACGGTGGTGATGGTCACGCTGCCGACACGGACCTGTGTAGCGCCGCCGGCAAGCGGCAGGCGAACTTGGGTGGACGATTGGTAGAGGCCGACGTAGACGTCCTGGCGGCCAGGCGGCAGATCGGCCGGCAAGGTGACGTTGACGACATCATCCACCGCTTCCCCCGTCACCCAGTCCGTCGTCGGCAGGGCGCCGTCCAGCGGTTGCTGGTCTCGCTGGGCCACCGGCGGCCGGTCGGCCGGTCCGATATGGACGAAGACGGTGTAGGCGTCGCTTGGCGCCGCAATAGCCCGCCAATGCAGAGTTACCGCCAATACACGTCCCGCCTGTGCCGTCGGGGGGACGCCGGCACCCTGGAGGGCGATCTGCCGGCCGAAGACGGCGAGCGGCGGCGGCGCGACGGGGACGATTGTGGCCGGTCGCCCGTAGACCAGGCGCCCGATTTCCGGCGCGCCGATCGGCTGCCCGGTCCCGGTCGTCGCGGCGATCGGCCTGTCCTGGCGTCCGTCGGGATAGACGAACACGTCGACGTGGACCAGACTGGGTGCCGGCACGTCGGAGCGCAACGATACGGGCACCCGATCCACCCAGCTCGTGCCGGTCCCCAGGCGGGACGTCATGAGCTTCCCGCTGCCGGGGAAGGCGTCGGTGCGGGGCTGCTGTTCTTCCACCCGTACACCGGCCGGACCGAAGAGCTGGACCGAGACGACGTCATCCTGAGGAATCGGACCGAGCGTTGTCCAGTAGAGCGCCACGATAACCGTGCTGCCCGGGATGAGGGGGGCGGCGGGCAATGCTGCGCCGACCAGCTCCAGGTTGCCGTAACGGTAGCCGAGCCCCGTCGCCGGATGCATCCCACCGGCGGGTACCAGTATGGGCGCAGCATAGGCTGGGTCGATCGCCAGCGGAATCGCGAAGGCGCCTCCCAGGGCGAGGACGACCGTCAGCGCGCTGCTGAGGAGTGCCTGCCAGCGGCCGGCCAGTGTGGCCAGGCCCAACGCCACGAGGACGGCCACGCTCCCCAACGCCGGAAAGAGCAGCCGGCCGGACGAGGCCTCGGTGGCGGCGGTCCAGCGCACGAGTAGCAGCGCTTCCAGTACCAACCAGCCGCCAAGTAGGATGAAGACCGGGGCGCGTGGCCGTCGAAACGTACCCTTCGCCGCCCGGCTCCGTACCCGAAGCACCTGGACGGCGTACAGCACCAGGCCCAGCCCCGCCAGGAGCAAGAGGGCCCTGGCGACGACATAGTAGACCGGCGGCAACAGGATATCGAAAATCCCGAAGACGCCCCAGAAACCTGCCCAGATGCTCGGCGCTTCGGCGAGGAGGCCGGCCATGGTGAGTGCCTGCGGACGCCCCCCGGCGACCTGGACGAAGGTCGCCAGGCCCAGCGGGTCGCCGTAGAGTGCCCAGTTGCGGACGAACCACCAACCGGAGATGATAATCGCCGGGATTGCCAGCGCCGCGACGTACTGCGCGGCCAGGCGGGCGGAACGCGCGCGCCAGGCGCGCCAGAGGTAGACGGCCAGCGCCGGGGCGGCGATCGCGGCGGCGCTCAACTTGCTGAGCGTTGCCAGGCCGAGCAACGTGCCGGTGAGCGCCGCCGCCCGGGGCGTCGCCCCGCAGGTGATCGCCCGCACCAGCACGACCAGGATCACGGTGCTCAAGGCGATCGCCAGCGCGTCGTTGTCGACGGACGCGCTGACGAAGAGGAACATCGGGTTGAAGGCGACCACGGCCATGGCCAGGAAGGCAGGGGCCGACGACCGGCGAGCGGTGCCCGTTCCTCC
>JAICXR010000462.1 GCA_025980355.1 Chloroflexota bacterium
ACTGGTGCCCCTCCACATCTTCCGGCTGCGCACGGTGGCCGTGACGAACATCGTCACGGCGCTGAGCGGCTCGGCCTTCTTCGGCTGGTTCTTTTTCGCCGCCCTCTACGCGCAGCGCGTCCTGGGCTTCGACTCCCTGCACACCGGCCTCACCTTCCTGCCGGCGACGCTGACGATGGGCGCCCTCTCCCTTGGCCCGACCGCCCGGATCGTTTCCCGTTTCGGCCCCAAGAAGCCCCTCGTCGCGGGGACGTTGCTTATCAGCCTGGGCTTGGCGTTGCTGGGACGGGCGCCGGCCGATGGGCAGTTCGTGATCGACCTGCTCGGGCCGATGCTGTTGCTGGGCTTCGGCGCCGGCATCTCCTTCATGCCGCTGGTCCTGCTGGCGACCGGTGAGGCTTCCCCCGCCGAGAGCGGGCTCGTGTCGGGCCTGGTGAGCACCTCCCAGATGATCGGCGGCGCCATCGGGCTGGCGGTCCTGGCCGGCGTGGCGGCGGCGCGCACCGGTAGCGCACTCGCCGTCGGGCAGGCGCCAACCGCCGCGCTGAACGCCGGCTACCACGCCGCCTTCTGGTTGGCGGCCGCGCTGGCGCTGGCGGCGACGGTGATCGCAGCCAGCCAGTTACGCAGTGCGCAGGCCACGCCGCCGCCCGGCGACGAGCACTCCGGCGTGGAGCAGGCGGTGCACCACGGGGAACTGCTGGCGGTCGCGAGCTAGCAGCCGCCAGCGCCCTATCTGCCGGGGAGCGCCGGCAGTTCTGCGCTCGACAGCACCTCGTCGACCAGGCCATACTCCTTGGCCTGATCGGCGTTCAACCAGAAGTCGCGGTCGAAGTCGCGCGCGATCCGCTCCAGCGGCTGCCCGGTGTGGCGGACGAAGATGGAGCGAATCAGCGTTTGCATGCGGATGATCTCGCGCGCCGCGATCTCCATGTCGCTCGCTGCGCCTTCGATGCCGCTGGCGGCCTGGTGCATGTGGATCGTGGCATTGGGCAGCGCGAACCGCTTGCCCGCCGTGCCGCCGGTCAGGAGGAGCGTGCCCATCGATGCGGTCAGCCCCACCGCGTAGGTGCAGACATCGGGCTTGATCTGCTGCATGGTGTCGTAGATCGCCAGGCCGGCGTGGATCGAACCGCCCGGCGACATGATGTACATGTGAACGTCCTTGTCCTGATCCTCGCTCGACAGGTGGATCAGTTCGGCCACGATCAGGCTGGCCATATTCGGCTCGACCTGGGAATTGACGATGATGATGCGGTCCTTCAGCAGCCGCGAGAAGATGTCGTAGGCGCGCTCGCCGCGGTTGGTCTGCTCCACGACCATCGGCACGAGCATGCGGGGAGTCATTGGCAGCGTGGACATGGTCAGCACCTCCTTCTAGCGATTACCGGTGCGGCGGACATCGCCGGCCCGGCGCGGGCCGAACGGCTACGGCTCCGATCGGACAAAGAGATACTCCAGCGTGCTGCCGCCCTCCCCGTCCGAACGGGGCAAGACGCTGACCAGGAGCCAGCCGTCCTTCCCCAGGGCGTTCAGCCGGCTCTCCTCGAGCCTGGCGGCCTGCCCGCGTCCCGTCGTGATGACCCGGTAGGTAAACTGGGCCCGCCGGGCGGGCCCAAAGACCACCGGCACGGTCAGCGGATGTTGCGCCTGCTGCGGCTCCGGCTGGTGAAAGCCGTACGCACCGACGTTGCCCACGCTTGTCCTCCTACTCTTCGCGTCCATACTTGCACGATACCTGCTCTTGGCGTAAAATCGGCGTACAAAGCAATGCTGTTAGCATATGCAGCACGGACCTATGCTACGAGCACGGGTCGGGGGAGGGGGAACGGTGACTAATGGTTGATCTGCAGGGGATGATGGGCGTCGTCATCCGGCGCGAGCGACGGGAGCGGCATCTGACGATGAAGGAGCTGGCGGCACGCGCGGTACTCTCCGAGGTCTATCTGAGCGAGATCGAACGCGGCATGAAGAACCCATCGGCGCTGGTGCTGGAACGGCTGGCGGACGCGCTCGGCCTGGACGTGGCCGACCTCCTGGAGTTCGTCGCCGAGTCCTTGCGCGAAGCGGCCCGCCCGAGTGTCACCCGCGCCGTCGGCTTCACCGTGCCGGACCGGGGCGAGACGCCGCCCCGCGTGGCGGTGAAGCGCCTGGCCCAGGCGCTGGGCACGGAGGAGGTGACCATGATGGCTGAGTTGGGAGCCTTTTTCATGTCCCGCCGCAGCGGCGGGACGGTGGAGTAGCTCTGGGATTAAAGGAACGGATCAATGCTGAACGGGAAGGTAGCGCTCGTCACCGGCGGCGCTCGTGGCATCGGCGCGGCCTGCGCGCTGGCCCTGGCGGAGGCCGGCGCCGACCTCGTGATCAACGATGTCGCCCACCTCAACGAGGCCGAGGCCCTCCGGGTCAGGATCGCCGGTCTCGGTCGGTCCGCGCTGGTGCATCAGGCCGATGTCGCCGACCGGAACGCCGTTGCGGGCCTGATCGCGGCGGCGACGCAGCGCTTCGGTCGGCTCGATGTTGCGGTCGCCAACGCCTATCGATCGATCCGGCAGCCCTTCCTGGAGGTGACGCCGGAGGCCATGGCGGAGACGTTCGCCGTGACCTACTGGGGCGTCTTCCATACGCTCCAGTTGGCGGCGCGGGCCATGGTGGCACAGGGTGACGGCGGCCGCCTGATCGTCATCAGTTCCATCCACGCCGAGCAGCCCTTCGCCCGCTCCGCTTCCTACAACGCGGCCAAGGCGGCCGCCGTCCACCTGGCCCGTACCGCCGCCAACGAGCTGGCGCCGCACCACATCACCGTAAACTGCATCGCCCCCGGCTGGATCGACACGCCCGGCGAGCGGACCTACACCACCGATGCCGAGATTGCCGCCGCCGGCAAGGCGCTCCCCTGGGGCCGGCTCGGCC
>JAICXR010000232.1 GCA_025980355.1 Chloroflexota bacterium
AGCAGCGTCTCCTGGCCGTCGACGATGAACTCGACCTCCTTGTGCTGCTGCGCGGCGACCGCCTGCACCGCGCGCGCCAGGCGGGGCAGGATCACCCGCAACGGCACCATGCGGGCGTGCAAGAGGACGGTGTTCTGGAGCGCGTGGAGCCGTTGGTGATGATTCAGCGACAGGCGGAGATCATAAAGCAACTCGCCGATATCAGCGTCGCTGGTAGTCACGTCGAGCGCGGCTTCCGACACTTCCCGCGTCAGCCGGTGGAACTCGGTGTAGCGGTCCAGCTCCAGGCTGTCGAACTCGTCGGCCGTCGCGGTCTCCGCTCGCCGTTGCAGCACGTCGCGCCAGGTGGGCGCAGCGAGGCCGTCCGTACCGGCGATTGCCGGCATCGGCAGCGCGGCCGCCGGCTGGCCGGCGAGGAGCAGGGCGAACGAACGGCCGCTCTCCAGGCGACCGCCGGCGGCGCGCAGGCGGTCGCCGGTGTGGCGGACGTCGCCGAGCGTGCGCTGCAGCCGCTGCAAGCGCAGCTCTAGCGCCGACTCCGTGATGATCAGCTCATGATTGGCCGCCAGCAACCGATCGAGCTCCGTGAGGGACACCCGGATCGCCAGCCCCGCCGCCGGTGTGGGCGCGTCGGTCGTCGGGTCGACCTGATGCTCCGGCTCCGCGACGACCGGGCGATCCGGCGTCGCCGGGAGGAGCACCGGCGACGCCGCCCCGTCGGTGACCTCGGGGGCCGTTTCCGCCACGGTGGGCTCGGGGGCCGGCGCCGGGACCGGGACGCCGGTCAGGGTGCTCAGGCGCTCGGCCAGCAGGTGGGCCTGCTCCGTCGCGGCGGCATCGCCGCGCACCAGCGCCTCCAGGGCGTCGCAACTCTCCAGGAGGAGCAGCGTCTGGGTCGGCCCGTCGACGACGGTGTCGCCCTCCAACTGGTGATCGAGCGCACTCTCGATCTGGTGGCAGAGGATACTGACCGCGGTCAACCCGACCGTCGCCGACGCCCCTTTGAGCGTGTGGACGCTGCGCCGCAAGCCGTGCAGGTGTTCTGGATCATTCGGCGCAACGCGCAGCGCCAGCGTGTGCTCGCCGATGGCCTGGATGTGGTCGGCGGCCTCCTGGGCGAAGATCTCGCGCATCTCCGCGGCCAGGGCGGTGTCCTCCGCGAAGGAGTAGCCGGGGGTGACGGCCGGGCGTGGCGCCTCGGCCGCCCGGGGCGCCGGATCGAGAAGTGCCGCCACCTCGAACTCGTGGGTCAGCTCCTGCCGGATCTCGTCTTCCAGTTGCGGCCGCAGTTCCTCTTCGACGTAGCGCTGCACGTCGCGTTCCATGGCGTCGCGCTGCTCCGCCAGGTCGCGCTCGTGCGCTGCTTCGGCTTCGCGCAGCGCGCGGTGGTGCCGGGCCTGCAAATCCTGCTGCTGGTCCTCGTGCGCCTGGCGCTCCGACTCCAGCAGGGAGGCGGCGGCCCGACGCTCCCGCTCCAAGCGCGCCTCGAACGCCGCGCGTTCGGCAACCAGGCGCTCCTCCCAGTGTTGCAACGCCGCGATATCCATGGGCGTGCCGTCGCCGGCCGTGGATGCCGGCGGGGGGTCGTCGACGCTCGGCGGCGTCGCCGCTATCCCCGGGGCTTCACCGGAAGGCGTGCCCAGAATTTCCGCCAGCCACTCCGCGGCGATGGACCGCCCGTCCTCGGAGCCCGCCGTCGGATCGCCGCCCGGTCCGCCCGACAGGATGGTCAGCCGCGGCCGCTCGGTCGGCATTGCCGGTTCCCGGCTGTCGGCGTCGACCCGCCGGGGCGCGGGCGTCTCGCCCGCCTCGTCCGGCGGTGCAGCGGCGTCGGGCGGCGTGCTACGGCGGTCGTCGTCCACCGCCGGGGAGGGCGGAGTCTCCGCCGCCCAGTCGTCCGCATCCACTGGCCACGGCGCTGCCTCCGCCACCCTGCCGTCGGCGGCGACGGGCGCTGGTAACGGGGCATCTTCGAGCAGGGTAGCCGGCCCGTCGGTGGCGGCGTCGGTGGCGTCCGTCGCCGCCGGGAGCTGGTCGGATTGGAGCAAGCGGTCCTGCGCATCTTCGCTCGGCGCTCGATGTTTGTCGGGGGCGGAGGGACGCAGGGCGGCGTAGGCCCGGTCGTTGTCCTTGACCAGGGTCTCCATCTCGCTGCCCGTGGGCTGCTCGGTGAGGCAGGTACGGATGCGCTGGAGGGTAGCGTCGACGGCGACCACGATGGCGGCGTCGATGACCACCTCGCTGGCATAGCTCCGCGCCAGCAGCGCCTCCATCGGGACAGCAAGGCGCCGTAACTCCGGCATGCCCATCATGGCGGCGGAGCTCTTGATGGTATGGGCGAAGCGGTGGCTCTCCTCGAGGAGCGCTTCATCGTCCGGTGTGAGCAGCAACTGGCGGATGTTGGCGGCGATGACGGGAAGATAACCTTCGATCTCGGCCATGAAGCCGCCAAGGATGTCAAATTGGTCATCGACCAGGGCACTGGCCATCGGCGTCCTCCCTTCCCAGACCCGAAAACACTCAGGCCGACTGGCTTTCCGGCAAGCGGAAGGCAGCGACAGACGTGCGCAACTGGGCGGCGACCTGGTCGAGATAGCTCACCTTTTCCGCGGCGTCGCGGGTACTGACGTTGGTCTGCGTCGTGACCTCGGAGATGTCGCGCATGGTCTCGGCGATCTGCTTGGAGGCGGTGGCCTGCTCGGCGGTCGCGTCGGATATCGAAGCGATGCGGTCGGTCAGTTGGGCCATAATCCGGTCGATGGAGAGTAGGGCCTGCCCCGCCTCGTCGGCCAGTTGGGACCCGCTGACCACCTCCCGGGTGCTCTCCTCCATGGCCATCACCGCCTCCTGGGTCTCGCTTTGGATGCTCTTGACGAGCGTCGCAATCTGCTTCGTGGAGGCGGTGGCGCGCTCCGCCAGGCGGCGTACTTCGTCGGCGAGGACGGCGAAGCCGCGCCCGTGCTCGCCGGCGAGCTCGGCCTGGATCGCGGCATTGAGCGCCAGCAGGTCGGTCTTGTCGGCGATGTCTTCGATCAGCTTCACGATGTCGCCGATCTCCTGGGAGCTTTCGCCGAGCTGCTTGACCTTCTTCGCCGTTTCCTGGACGTTGGTCCGGATACGGTTCATGCTGGCGATCGTCTTCGCCACCGCCTCACCGCCGCGCTGGGCGTTGGCGAACGCGTCTTCCGCCACCTGGCGGGAGATGCCGGCATTTTCCGCTACGTGCTGAATGGACTCGTCCATGGTCCGCACGGCCTGGGTCGTCTCGGCGATCCTTACGGACTGCTGGGCCGAACCGGCGGCGAGCAGCTCCGACGACTGGCGCAGGTGCATGGCGGACGTGCTCACCTCGAAGGTCGACGCCTGCACGGTGCCGATGATGCGGCGCAGTTCCTCGATCATATAGTTGAAGGAGTCGGCGACCGAGCCGAGCGTGCCGGCGGTGACCTCCGCCTCCACGCGCAGGTCGCCGTCGGCAACGGCGCTCACCTCATCGAGCAATTTCTCGATCTGCACCTGCATGGCGTCCTTCTGCTCACTCGTATGCAGCAGGTTCGTCAGGCGGTCGACGGTGACGTTGATATCCTCGGCCAGCAGGCCGAACTCGTCGCCGCCTTGCTCCGTGAGGCGGCTCTGGTAATCCCCTTCCCGGACGCGGTGCAGGTACCGGGTGATGGCGCCGAGCGGCGCGGTGAACTGGCGCGCCAGCACTATCGACAGGAGCACGATGGCGAGGGCGATGGCGGCGAACCAGATCAGGGCGGTGCGCAGCTCGGAAGCGGGGGCGGCCAGGAAGGCCGCCTGCGGCACCACCTCGACGTAGGTCCAGTCCGCGCTGCGCAGGCGCACGGCGGCGGCCTCCACGGTGGCGGACGTGCCGGTGCCGGGGTTGATGGCCGCATGCCCGGCGGCGCCGGGGGCCGTCAGCGCGTGCATCAGTTGGGCGACCTGCGGCGCCGCCGCGACATTCGGGGCGATGGCGGCGCCGGCGTCGTTCACGCCGAAGCGCTGCTGCGCCACCAGCGCCTGCTGATCCGCCGCCTTGAGCGGCGCGATGGCGGTGTTGTTCGCCGTCGGATCGGCGCCGTTGGCGACGCGAATCCCGTAGCTGTCCAGGAGGACGCCGTAGCTACCGGGGGCGAGGATGTTGGCATCCGTCTGGAGCAACTGCTGCAACTGGCTGGCCGGTACCCGTAACACGGCCACGCCGACGACCGTCCCGGTGCTGTTCCGGACCGGCGCCGCGAAGAAGAGCGAGTACTGCGTGCTCTCGGTCGACACCGTCGGCGATTGGATCGAGTCCTGCCCCCGGATCGCCTCCTGGAAATAGGTCTGGTTGGCGAACTTCTGGTTGTCGAGGCCGACATCGGTCGTCAGGGCGGTCGCCCCGGTGCTGTCCAGGAAGTAGGCGGCGGAGCCTTTGGCCGCGGCGACGGAGTTCGTGGCGGCGAAGGTGGCGTCGGTGGCGCCGCTGCGGCTGCCGGCCGGCTGCTCCAGGTAGGCGCCGACCCCGGGCAGGTCGGCCAGCAACTCGGCGCTCGCCAGGCGGTCGCCGAGGAAGCTGTCGATACTATTCGCCTGCAACCCGGCGTGGCCCACCAACTGGCTGGTCGTGGAGATGAGCAACGCCTGCCGGCTGTCCCGATAGTTGCGATAGGTCAGCAGGCCCATCGGCAGCAGCGCCACCAGCAGGAGGACCAGCGTGAACTTGGTCCGCATGCTGCCGCGCGGCGTCAGGGATAGTCGGCGTTGCATCGCTTCACTCCTTCTTCCAGCAGCAGCCGTCGGCATGCTGCGACCATATGTACGTCGCGCCCGATCGCCGTCCGGGCGTGTCCCATCTGTTAGCCCGCGAGCAGGAATTCCGGCGCCCGCATGAGCCGTCCCAGGTCCAAGAGACTAAATGACTGTTCGCCATAGGTGACATGGCCGGTCAGGAAGCGATTCACCAGGCGGTCCGGCATCGGGGCGATGGGGGCGATGTGTTCCGGCTCGACGCTAAAGACCTCCGTCGCCGCCGGCACGGCGAGCGCCGCGGAGAGGTCGCCGTCGGCGGCAATCAGCAACCGGGCCCCCTTGTTGTCGCGGTCCAGCGCCCCGTCGACGTGCAGGATGGCCGCCAGGTCGATCACGGACAGGACGCGGCCCTGGCGGTAGGTCACGCCCAGGAGCCAGGAGGGGACGCGCGGCACCGGCACCACGCGCGGCATGGGCTCGACACTGACTAGTTGGCGCAGCGGCACGCCGAAATAGCCGTCCCCCAGCGTCACGAGGAGGCAGCGTTCCGTCACAGCCACGGCGGTCGCCTCACAACAACTGCCGAATCTCGGTGAGCAGCACGTTGGGATCGAAGGGCTTCGTCAGGTAGACGTCGGCCCCCTGGCGCTTGCCCCAGAGCTGATCGGTGCGCTCGGACTTCGAGGTCAACAGGATGACCGGGATATGGCTCGATTCGGTGCTGTTCTTGATCGTCCGGCAGACCTGGAAGCCATTCTTGCGCGGCATCACCACGTCCAGCACCACGCAGTTCGGCTGTTCTTCGCCGACCTTGCGCAACGCCTCCTCCCCGTCCGTCGCCGTCACGATGTCGTAGCCTTCGCGTCGCAGCGGGGCGACCATCAAGGCAAGGTCGGTCGGGCTGTCGTCGACGATGAGAATCTTGCCGCGCACCACGTGCTCTCTCCCTTGTTCGCTTCTCGGCAGGAATTACTGGCGCGCAAAGACGAATTGCATGCGCGACGGCTTGCGGGTCAGGTGCTTCCGCACGACGCGCACCAGTTCATTCGGGTCGAACGGTTTGGTGATGTATTCCGTCGACCCGGCGAGCCGGCCGCGCACGCGGTCGAACAGGCCGTCCTTCCCACTCAACATAATGATGGGCAGCTTCTTGTAGTCCTTGTTGCGACGGATGATCTGGCAGATCTGGTAGCCGTCCATCCGCGGCAGCATGATGTCGA
>JAICXR010000343.1 GCA_025980355.1 Chloroflexota bacterium
AGGACGGGGAAGCCGAGGAGCAAACGCTGGTGCGGATCGAGGAGGCGCTCGGCCCGGACGCCTATGCGGCGGCAGTGGCCCAGGGCCGCCGTCTGCCGCTGGCGGCAGCGATTCGGCTCGCGCTTGGATAGGCACCGGACGGCTTACACACCGGGGGCTTGGAGGCGGCAATTCCAATTTGTCGTCCATCAGCCGTTCTCGTTGTGCTGGCGGGGACGGTCGGGACCGATGGGTCCCGCCGCTGGCCGGGTATTGGCGGTCGCCACGCCGGCCTTCCGCTGCCAACTGCCGCCTTCCGCCAGGAGGGCGGTCATCGCGGCGACGGGTAACGGCCGGGAGAAGTAGAAGCCCTGGACCTGATCACAGCCGAGGGCGCAGATCTCGGCGAGCTCCTCCCGGGTTTCCACCCCCTCCGCCACCACGCGCAGCCCCAGCGTCTCACCGACCGTGACCGCGGCCTGGAGGATGGCGAACGTGCGGCGGTCTTCCCCGACATCCAGCACCAGCGATCGGTCAATCTTGAGCGTGTCCAGCGGCAGGCGGTGCAGGGCGCGCAGGCTGGAGTAGCCGGTGCCGAAGTCGTCCAACGCGACCAGCACCCCCAGCGCTTTGAGGCGCTGCAGCACCGCGACGGCCCCGTCCACGTCCGCCATCGCGATGCTCTCCGTCAACTCCAGCTCCAAGCATGCCGGCGCCAGCCCCGTGACGGTGATCGCCCGGGCCACGACGTCTGCCAGGTCCGGCTGCCAGAACTGACGGCCGGACAGATTCACGCTCACCATGATCGCCGGGACGCCGGGATGGCTCAGTTGCCACGCGCGCGCCTGCCGGCAGGCTTCCGTGAGCACCCACTCCCCCAGTGGGACGATGAGCCCCGATTCTTCCGCTAGTGGGAGGAAGGCGCCGGGAACCAGGTCGCCCAACTCCGGGTGGGTCCAGCGCACGAGGGCCTCCATCCCGGCGATCTGGCCGGTGGCGGCAACTCTCGGTTGGTAGTGCAAGTACAGTTCCCCGCGTTCGAGCGCCTTCCGGAGGTCGGCCTCCAGCGCGAAACGCTGGGTCGCGCGCGCCGCCGTCCCGGCGTCGGCCAGGGCATAGCGGGCCCTCCCCGTCGCTTTGGCCTGGTAGAGCGCGATATCCGCCCGGCGCAGGAGCTCCCCCGGATCGATCTCGGCTCCCGTGTAGGCGATGCCGACGCTGGCCGTGACCACCAGTTCGTGGCCGCCCACCCGGAACGGCGTCCGGAACGCGCCGAGGAGGCGCGTTGCCAGCCGGACGGCGACGGCCGGACCGGTGGCACCCTCCACCAGCACGATAAACGCGTCCCCGCCGAGCCGGGCGACGGTATCTTCGGGCCGGACGGCTCGCCGCAAGCGGCGGGCGACGGCGACGAGCAAGCGATCTCCGGCCGCATGGCCCAGGCTGCCGTTGACCACCTTGAAATTGTCCAGATCCACGAACAGCACCGCCGCCCCAGTCACCGGGCGGCGGCGCAGGGCCAGGGCGAGCCGGTCGACCAGGAGGGCGCGGTTGGGCAGCCCCGTGAGCGGGTCGTGGAGCGCTTGATGCGCTAGCTGCCCGACGACCGCCTTGCGTTCGCTCCGTCGTCCTCCCTGCCACAACGACATCTGGAGGAAGGCGCAAGGGACCACCAGCAGCAAGAGCGCCCATGGATCGATGTGCGCGAGCAGCGCGGCCACGACGCCGAGGCCGAGCACGCCGCCCAGTCCCAGCGTGACTGCCATCCGATCGGCCTGCCGGGCCGCCAGTGGATGCCATCTGCCCCGCAGCGCCACCATCACCGCCACGGCGCTCACGTTCACTAGGTGGGCCGTCGCCGCCACACCGAACGGGTGCCCGGGGCGCGCCAAGGGACCGGTTGGCGAGGGAGACGTTGGCGTTGGCATGGCCCTATTCGCGTTCTCTGACGTGTCGGGTGCTCACCGAGCACCCCTCCACCTCCGAGCGTAGGGAACGGACGTTGCAGCAACCGTGCGTGGCAGCCGTGCCCCTTGCAGCGGTCTTGCGTTCTACGGGACGGCGGGAGGGCGACGCGCTCCCCGACCGCCGTTGCCTTACGTCGGCGGCGAGCCTGGCAACGCACGGGAACGTCGGCGCCCGATTGATCCGCTGCCAGATGAACGCTTGATGAACAATATGTGGTATGCTCCGGCCACTTCCCAATTCTTGCGGGAGAAGAAAGGACACGTGGTTCCATGCACGCGGCGCTCCGGTCCCTGGCGTTGGCCTTCCTGTTCCTGGCCCTGGCGGTACCCGTCGCCTCCGCCAGTGAGGAATGGTGCAGCGATGACCCGCCGCGCGTGCTGACCACGCCGCATGGCAACGCGCTGGTGCTCTACGAGACGCTGGGGGCGCAAGGCGACCTCTACGTCGCCGATCTGACCCTGGGGCTGGCTTCCACGACCTACACAGCGACGAATCAGGTCCGCGCCGGCGTCAACGGCACGATGTTCACGTTGACGGTCCCCGTCTCGGATGACCCCCTGTTGGGATCCTTCGCCGACCGCGCTTTCGCTAGTTCCATGCCCTTCGCCACCGGGACCATCTACGCGTCATCCACGGGCACGAGCGGCACCCCCCTGCAGCTCACCTTCTGGTATCCGCTCGGTTAGGGCGCGGGACCGGCCGGGCGGCCCGTGCAAGGCGGTTGCAAGACCGATAGGCGGGCGCGCAAGACGGTGGCAGGCCCGGCCAGCTACCATGCGTCGGGTCGTGAGGAGCGAAGCCTGGGAGCAGTCAGCGAGATACCGTTGGGCTGGTGGCGGCGGCACAATTGGCGGTGGGCCGGTCGCCCTCCATCGGCGGTCGTCCACCGTCCGCTGCCTCCTGCTGCCCGAGCGTACGTTGCCGGGCTTGCCGCGCTGGCGGTGCTGCTGCTGGCGGCATGGTGGTCGGTGCGCCCGTCGTTGCCGGACGGAGCGGCGCTCGTCATGCCGCTCTTCACGGTCGCGACGGCCGTAGCCCTCCTCTTCCCACTGCGGCTGGGCCAGGGCCGGGACATGACCGTGGCCGCCGCCCCCGACTTCGCCGCGCTACTCCTGCTCGGCCCGGCGGCGGCGTTGGTGACGGCGGGCGTGGGCACGCTCGTCGCCAATTCGGCGCGGGCGTGGCAGGGCCGGCGCAACCGCTGGGATATCTGCTTCAATACCGGCCAGAAAATCGTGACGCTCGCCGCGGCCGGTGCCGTCCTCCTGACCGCCGCTCCGTCGGCCATCACCTCCCCGGTGCGCTTCGACCGGCCGGCGGTGCTCCTCGCCGTCCTGGCCGCCGCCGCCGTTGCCTATCTGGCCAACACCGGCCTGGTGGCCCTGGCGATCGGCTTGCAACGCCGTGGCACGCCGGCCGCGAGTTGGTTGGCCGCCCGGCGGCGCGACATCCTGCCGCAGGCGACCCTGTACCTGCTGGGGACGCTGGCCGCCGTCCTCGCCGGCCAGTCGCCGTGGGCGCCGCTCCTGCTGGTCCTGCCGCTCGTCATGGTCCATCAGGCGCTGCGGCAGACGGCACTCGCCGCCGCCCACGAGACGGACCGCCTGAAGGGGGAGTTGCTGAGCGTGGTGAGCCACGAGTTGCGCACGCCGCTCGGCACGATCAAGGGCTACGTCTCCAGCTTGCGCCACTACGGTGGCCGCCTCGATCCCGCCACACAGGCCGAGTCGTTGCAGGCGATTGACGACGCCGCGGACCGCCTCACCGAGCTGGTCAACGACCTGCTCGACCTGCAGCGCTTAGAGACCGGCCAGGTGACCCTGGCCCGCGACCTCGTCGACCTGGCGGCGGTCATCACGGACGTGCTGGCGGCACGGTCGCAAGGGCCCGTCGCCCACGTGTTCGCGGTCGCCATCGAGCCGGCGACCCCGCCGGTGCGGGGCGACGAGCGCCGGTTGGGCCAGGTGGTCGGCAACCTGGTCGACAACGCCTGCAAGTACAGCCCGCCGGGTAGCCGCGTGAGCGTGCGCCTGGGCGGGGGGCCGGCGGGGGTGCACCTGCAGGTCCAGGACGAGGGGATCGGTCTCCCGACGGACGAGCTCGGGCGGGTGTTCGAGCGCTTCTATCGGGTGGACAGCTCGCTGACCCGGGAAGTGGCGGGCACCGGCCTCGGACTGACCATCGTGCGGGAGCTCGTGGCCGCGCACGGGGGCAGTGTCCGGGCCGAGAGCGCGGGCGCGGGGCGGGGCAGCACCTTCACGGTGCTCCTCCCGGCCGCCACGGAAGAGCGCGC
>JAICXR010000115.1 GCA_025980355.1 Chloroflexota bacterium
ATGGGGCGGGGCGCCGGACGCGGCGATGCCGGCACGGGAAGGTCCGGGCCGGCGTCGAGCACGGTGAACAGGCTGGGCAGCCAGGTGAAGACCTGGGCGAAGAGTCCCACAGCGAACCCGGCGCTGGCGAGCGCTCCTTGCAACTGCAGCAGGGCGCCACCGAAGAAGACCAGGTCGCCGAGCGTCAGGCCGGCGCCGAGCACCTGGTGGATGGCGAAGAGGTAGACCCCCGCCGCAACGGCAGCGGACAGGACCCGCGCCAGCGCCATCCGGCCCGTCAGCCGCCGCCGCAGGGCCCATTGTGCGCCCGTCATGTTCCCGAAGGTCGCGGCGTAGCGGCCGAGGAAGAAGTTGCCCAAGTCGAAGAGCCGGACCTCCTTGGCGGCCTCCGCGCCCAGCACCGCGTCCACATAACTGCCCAGTTCCCGCCCCTCCTCACTCTGCACGCGCAGCATGATGCCCATATTTTGCAGAAAGTCGTTCGCTTGCAGCGCCTCGGGGATGGCGGCCAGCACGACCAGGAAGGGGACGAGCGGGTGGAGGCGCGACAGGGCGGCGCCCATCGCCGCGATGGTGACGAGCGAGCGGGCGAAGCGCCCGCCGTAGGCGACGAGGTCCACAGGGCCGCGCGCGGCGCGGCTGCGCGCCGTCACCAGGTGGTCGGCGAAGGCGGGGTCTTCGAAGCGAGCGAGCCCTCGCCAGCGGCCGGCCGCCGCCAGGATTTCGCCGTTGACGAAGATGGTGAGCCGGTCGCCTGCGGACTGCTGGACCGCCTGGAACAGCGGGGAAAGGAGTTGCTGGACGACGATCGTGACTACGGCGAGCCCGATCCAGGTCCCCAGCGCCGCCGCTGCCGAGCCGCCCCCCGGTGTCCCGGCGGCGAGGAGCCGGGCTGCCGCATTGACCACCCCGCGCGCAGCCCACAAGGTCGCCAGCGGCAAGAACGCCTGGACCAGCATCAAGCCGCCGAGGAGCAACGTTTGGCGCGGGGCGGCGGCCATGGCGAGCGCGAGGGAGCGCCGCCAGAGGATAGCGGTGGCGCGCAACCGTTCTAATGCGCCGCGCAGCGCTGAGATGCGTGCCTCGGGCATCGCCGTACTTGCTTCCGTTGTATCCGCCCCCGCTGCCCCGCGTCGGGGAAGTGTTGCACTCTTGCTCGGTATGTCAAGGTACGCCAGCTTTGGTGACAATTTCCCCACCTGCCACTCTAGGGCCGTCGCTGGGTAACCTTGGCCGCGGCTTTTGTCTCAATATGGTTGTGATGGATGCACGGCAGCGGGATGACACGATTGAAGGGCACGTCCAACTGGCGGGGACTGCGTCCGTCGTGGGCGTCACCTGCCGCTAAAGCAGCAGGCTAACAGCACGAAGCCGGCCTGGGCCGGCCGGGAACGTTGCCCCCGTATGCAACGGCGTCGGCGTCTCAGCGCGCTTTAGTGTGCTTGGTGGTTATCTGAGCCTGCTCCTTGAGGGGCAGTTGCACGCAGCACGGAAGGAACAACCTCATGGCCGCACATGTCACGCGTCGCGCCCTGCTCGGCCTGCTCGCCGGAGGCGCGGCCTGGTCGCTGGCCGGCTGTCGGATGCCGGCGAACCCGCTCCAAGCGCCGCCGACGCCGGTACCCGTTCATTCGACCCGTATCGGGCTGGTCATGAGCAGCCAGGTCCCGGCCGCCCAACAACAGACCGTGCTGGCCGCCTACCAGCAGGCGGTGGATGCCGTCGCCGCCAAGGGGCTCACCATCGACCGGCAGATCACCACGGTCCCGCTCTCTTCACCGAATTCGCCTGCGGGCGATGTCGCGACGGCCTTCGTCAGCGGCGCCGCCTCCGGGACGCCGGTGCCGGACCTCCTGGTCCTCGGGCAGACCTCGTCCGGCAGCCTAACGTCCTACGTTCTGGGCCAACTGGTCTCCCCTCCCTTGCTGCGCCCGATCGACGCGGAGTTCGGACGGGCGTCTGCGCAGGATCGGCAGGACTACTTCCCCAACGCGCTCGATGCCTGCCGGGTCGCCGGGAAACTCTACGGTTTACCACTGAGCGTCGATCCGGCGCTACTGCTCGTCGATCCCCGACTGCTGCAAGCGGCCGCTCTCGCCATGCCCGGCACCTGGGACTGGCCGGGCTTGCTAAACGCGGGGCAGAAGCTGACCCGAGCACCCGGCCAGTATGCCTTCACGCCGGAGACGTTCTACAGCCTGGAAGTCTTCCTCTGGCAGCACGGCGCCGCCGTCCTCAGCGCGGACGGCACCCACTCCACCCTGGATACCCCCGCCGCCATTGAGGCAGCCAGCTTCTACGGTGACCTCTTCAGCCGCTACAAGGTGGTGGCGCCGCCGGTGCCGAATTCCACCGCCTGGTCGTATT
Organism: Chloroflexota bacterium; assembly: GCA_025980355.1. Lineage (GTDB taxonomy): Bacteria > Chloroflexota > UBA4733 > UBA4733 > UBA4733 > UBA4733. The sequence continues at coordinate 2,368 of JAICXR010000115.1, forward strand.
CCAACGATAACCAGATTATGTACAACGGCGCGCGGGTCGCCATGGTCTACACGGGAGGAGGTGCGCCCAACCGCCCACTGGAATATAGCGAGCCGTTCCACGACCAGCACAAGGCGACGATCCTGTTCCTGGACTCCGTGCTGGCGATGACCGTGCGGGCCGTCGACCCGGCGCAGAGCTTCCCGGTGATGACGGCGCTGGCGACGGAACTGCAACAGCGCAACTACCTGCCGCCGCGCCGGGACATGCTCGAGACGATGCAGCCGGTCCGCGCCCTTTCCGGCTGGCTACCATCGGACCTGAACCAGGCGGAGCAGACGGCGCTCACCAACGCCCTCGGCTATGCGCGGACCAGCCAGGTGTCGGACCCGGCGATCTCCGCTCCCTTCTACAGCAAGCTGGAGTCTCCGCTGCAACTGGGCACAGCGACGGCAGCGGACGCCTGCAAGGCGACGGCCGACGCGATCAATGCCGTCTTGCAAAAGCAGTCGGGGACGCCCGGGCCGGGATAGCGGCGGTGCCGGCAGCGGCCTCGCGCTCGGAGCGCCTGACCGCCTCTGGCCACGCGGAAGGGCACGCCATGGACAGCAACGCCATATTCTTTATCGCCGGGCTGGCCGCCCCGCTGGTGCTCCTCGTCGCGATGCCCCGCCTGTGGCGGCAGATCCTCTCCGGCTTCGTGCTGTTCGCCTGCATCCTCTTCACCTTCGCCGGCCTCTTCCCGCTCCTGGTCTTGCTGCTGGTCGGCCTGATTGCCGGCCTCGTCGCGGCGTCGAAAGGGCACAGCTTCCTGGTCTGGTGGGCCTACGGCACTGCGCTCCCAATCGTCGCCATCCCCCACGCCCTGATGCTGAAGAAGTCGGACGACGGGCCGCGCCCGCGGGAGACCTACGCCTGACGTGCCCCATGCTCGGGCGGTCCCGCCGCGTCGCCGCACGCGCTATGCGCTCGTCTGACGTCGGGACGGCAGCGAGCGGGGGCAGAGCACGTGTGACACCAGTTGGACGCGCTGCTCTCGGATGGCTTCGACCAAAGAACAAGCATGCGGTTGCCACCAGCCGGCAGTTACTCGTCCACCGTGAATCCGACTTTCCCGTACTTCGGGCCCGTTCAAGTGGGGACCGGGCGCGTCTGCTTCCTGTGAATCCATATTGGGAGTGGCACTGTCTCTCGGATGAGAAATGTCACCATGCGAGAATGGACCGACGTAGTCGCCGTTAGCTAACGCTGAACGAGGAGGAGATGCGCCGCACCGTTGCGCCACCGGGATACTGGGACAAAGCTGCCCAGCGAGTAGAGCAGGCCTATCAGGTCGGCGAACTGCTCTACCAGTGGCGGCTGGAAGATCTGTGGTCGCCCCGGAACGTGCAATGTTTCAGCGTTGAGGTGAGAAAGAAACCGCGTCTCGCCGCCAAGGTCTATTTCTTGGCAGGGCACTGGATCGCAGCGGTCTCGATCCGGAACACCAACGAAGGGCTGTGGCAGCCGCGAGCGCATCCCGAACTTGGCTACGGCGACTACCTCAAGGCGCTGCGCCTGGCAGAGCGTCAGCTGCAACAAGTGCTTGCTGGCCCGGCGTGAGGGTGCGGGGATACGCTGTTGATCGGGTCGGGGCGAGCAGCGCAGCGGCCGGCAACGATCCTTTCGAACCATAGGACGGCAACCAAGCGTGTGCCGGTCACTCGGCTGACGGCGCGGACATGGCAGCATCGATATGCAGCGCAATGCTGTGTCGGTTGCCGCTGGGAGCGGCATACCGAACATCCCCCGGCGACCGCCTGCGTGTATCACGCCGACACCGGAAGCGATACGTACAGGGGTCATCTCCTCGTCGTAGCGCCCGAACAAGAGACCCGGTCAGCTCAGGACAACGGGTGAACTGCCGTCTCCGTTGCAGCGGAGACTGTTACATGTTCCTCGGCTTCCTCTCCGCCCAGGACCGCATGGCGCGTCGATTCCGGTAACTTGCTCCCGCACCAGGGGCAGTAGCGGATGACGATGCCGCTCGATCCGCCATCGTGCACCGGGATGAGATATTCATTCACCCTCTCCCAAAAGTAGAGGATGTCGTCTTCATTATCGAGGTAGTACTTCATCTCCTCGCAGCAATGGTGAAGCTCGATCGTCGGGATCCAGACTTGCACACCACGCCCATAACGAACCCGTCGGGTCCGATATTGCCCCCGGCGGACCTGCCTCCGCAGCGTCGTTGCGGAGCACGCCAGGTGCTGCGCGGCGTCGGCGAAGGAGAGCCACTGTCCCAACTGCGTTTTCATCGTGTGGGATTCTTGCATAACGCTTCGCCGCCGACCACTCCGGCGCGGGATCGGCACGGTTTCGTCGCCAGATATCCTGACTGGCGGCGTGTGGCTACGATCCCCGCGAAGGAGTACGGATACGGCCAGCAGTGAGGTCCCCAAGCGCTCGTCCCTGCGTCGCCTTCCAGAGGAGCTGACCCGCGGTGAAGCGGGCGTCAGACAGCATTTCATCGTCCGCGGACCGCCGTGCAGCCAACAGATCAGCGATGGGCTCCTGCATCACGCGCCCCTCCTTCCGCGTAGCAGCCATCGCCAAACGAGCGGACGAAGCGCGCTGCGCAATGCCGACACCGTCCGCGCCACGTGGCGGAACGTTGATCTTGACCGCCGAGAAGCCCTACACCCCTACCACCGAACCGTCGTCACGTCGCACGGCCGCTTGTAGCTAGGGCAGGTCCCACCACGGCCCACGAAACCAGGGATTCGCGCGCAAGACGGTCTGCTGCGAGATATTCGCGTAGTCCCAACCCGTGTACCGCCGTTCCTGCCAGTTGGACCAGATCGCCCTGATCTCCTCCAGCAGCCAATCCCCCGCAAACGTGATGGAGTGCTCGTGGGAGACGTAGACCAGCCAGTCGAGGTCCCGCGACGCCCAGAAGCGCTCCGCCGGCCGCGGGACGAACAGCTCGACATCCAGCTCGCAGTCGCGTCCGAAGACGTGGTTCTCGACAAACTCGAAGACGCGGGCCACGCCCCGCCGGAGGAAGATGCTGCGGAAGGCCGCCGGTTCGACCTCCAGATAGAAATAGAGGTCCTGGAGGGCGAGCACGTCCGGCGGCGTCTCCCCGCTCAGGGGATACCAGGAGTCGATACGCGGATGGGCGTCCCAGCGCGCCGCGAGCCTTGAGCGCCACCGGGCGCTTTCCCGTTCCGTGAGCAGGCGACGATAGGGCAACAGGACGACGCGCTCCAGGTCGGCGTCGCGCAGGCCGTGCAGGAAGGCGCAGCACCGGGCGCGCTCCTCCGCCGCCTCCGCCAGTTCCTCCGCGTCCCCGTCTCATACTGGATCCGGATGTGCTCGCCTCCACCCTCGGTCCCCACCGGATGCCGGACATCGTCTTCGTGCCGGCTGCCCAATGCCAGGAGCCACGTCCGCAGTTCCGCGACGGTCCGGAACTCGGCCGGCGTGCGCCGCTCGACGGCGCGCAGCAACTGCCGCGCGATAGCGGCGTCGCCGGGGATCGGCGGTAGATCGACCGCTCGGCGCTCCTGGCGAGCCACCTCCTCCACGCGCCACGCCCCATCGAAGACCTCCTGGCGCTCCAGCAGGTAACGGCGGACGGCCGTGTGCAACTGCTTGACGCTCATGCCGCCATGCTAACCCACGCGCGACCGCCGCCGGCGGCGAGTCTCACTCTCCGGGGCATCTGGCGCATACACCGGCTTTTGTCGCTCGCCTCCCGCGAGCCGCCCTCGCGCGATCCGGTGTTGAACCTCGTGGAACGCGCGGGTCTTCGCGCGGTCGGCGACGTCCTGGCTTGCCTCGGCGATGAGCCGGGCCGAGAAGGTGTCGGCCAGCCAATCAGGCGTCAGTTGCGACGGTGCGCCATCTACCTCCGTGTAGAGATAGACCGGCGGGTCGCCCGACGCATCGGCAGTCGGGAACCACCAGAACTGGTAGTCGTGGTGCATGCGGAAGACGAAGTCGTCGTGGCGTAAGGCGAACGGCTGGCCGTTGACGACAAGAAGATCCTCCGCCGTGGCGCGGAACTTGAATAGGTCGGGGTAGAGGACCTCGAGTTCGGTACGCTCGACGGTCTCGGGCGCGCCGCGCAGTCAAACAAGCAGCACAAGAATTTCGGCGGCGCGAAGTATCCTACGTGTTCAGCGGCAGGACCGCGAGCAGCCCCGTGCGCTTGCGCAGCGCCGGCTCGACTGGGAAGGGGCGATGGCCTTGGACGACATTGCGCGGGCGTCACTCTAGAGCGGCTTGAGGCGTTTGCGTGCCACTGAGGTCAGTTCGGTCGTGTTCGTCCGGGACTACGTGCAACTGCACTTCGATCCGATCGCGGGGTCACGCTGGACCTATCCGCTGCTCACCCTGTTCACCTGGCCGACCGTACACGACCGGACCGGTCGCCGAGGGAACGGCGACGCCGGGTACCGCGACGCCCTGTGCGACCGGATCGACGGCTCGGTGGCGGGAGCGGCCGTGACGGACGAGGAGGCGCGGTTGTGGTTCACCGATGGCGTCTGCCTGACGATCAGTCTCCGCGCGACGGATCGAGCCCGCGAGAAATCCTTGCTGTTCACCGATGGTTCCGACGCCTGGTGGGTAGTGTAGCCGAGCCGCCGGCGCGACGTCCCAGCGCGCCGGCGAAGGAGGAGTGATGCACCCCGCGAAGGCGCTCCACACCGCCGCCCGGCGTTACTGTGTCGAGCGGGGCGCTCGCTTGCGCCGCCAGGGCATCCTCGAGCGATGGCGCCATCCAGCGACGCAAGGCAGACCCATGCCAGATACGTTCTGGGTAGCGGGCGTACCCGACGGGATCCTGCGGGGCCTGGAACAATGGGCGCCAGGCGACCGGGAGGCACTTGAGGACGTCCGCGTGCGCGTTCTCGCCGCCGGCGACGTCCCCACCGCCGAGCAGACGGCCACCCCCGGTATGGCGGCCGCGCTGGCCCGGGAACGGCAGCGCTTCCGCCGCTTCGTCGAGCACCTGCGCGTCGACGAACTACCCGCCGTCGAGCCGCTCGGCTTCCGCCGGCCCCTCAGCCCCGCCAGGAGTCGACGGGTGCGCGCCCAGTTGGCCGCCCGCTGGGGCGTCGCGCCACGCGAGCACTACTGGCATCCCTTGATCGAGGAGCCGTTGCCCCCGGACATGCTGGCTTTGCAGAGCGAGTACTGCTACCTGGAAGTGCCCCCGACAGCGCTGCAGGACACGCTCTATCGCCACGGGGTTACGAAGGTCTGGGTCGTGACGGAGTTCGGGCCGAGCGAGCTGGAACCGGACCGGGAATTGGACACCGATCGCTTCGATCTGGCGGAGGCGATGGGAGGCGGCGTTGAGAGCTACGCCGTCTCCAAGGAGGATGACTGGCTGATCTACGTCTCGCACGAGCATTCGATCACCTTCGCTGGCGCCTGGCTTGTCGCCGCCGTGCCGGAGTTCTGGCCTACCTGGTCGCGGCGGACCTACGTCGACTATATGTACACGGGCCAGATGTACGCCGCGCCGGAGCTCCAGGCCGCCGATGGCCAGTTCTGGTTCCGGGAGCCAGTTGCACCGAGCGAATGACGGTGCGCCAGCAGACAGCGTTGGTCCGGGCGTTGCTGGCCTCGCCGCGCCCGCTGAATCCCTCGTGCGGAACGGGTGAGACGGCGAAGATGCGCGATCAGGACGAGCCGGGGTGAGCCGGCGCTCACGCTGCACGAACGGTTGGCTGGCTCGCTGCTGCGAAGTGACCAACCGATACGAGCAGGTTCCTCCCTGTCCGGCCGCCCTGACCCTGCCCGACGGCCCGCGTCGGCACGCTCGATGCGCGATAACGCGACAGGAAGCGCCATTTCGCCGGTGAGGAGGCTGCCGATGTTGTCGCCGCCCGCGCGTATCCTGCTCGCGTTGGGCATCGTCGCCATCACGGTGGCGCTGATCGTCGCGGGCTTTCGGACGGGGATCGTGGGCCACGGCGCCTTCGGCTGGTTCTGGCTGGTGATTATCGTCGCTATCGGCGTCTACGACCTGTCGGTCTACGCAGTCCGTGGCCGGTCGCCGTGGCCTGTAACGCGGCGGCCGCGCACGCCGGGACGCTAACGCTCGAGGAGGCGGGCAGGCGAGATGGGACGGCGGCGACGGCTGGGAAGCCTCCTTGCCTTTCTGACGGCCGGCTGGCTGGTGCTGGTCGGTACGATGGCCATCACCGCCCACGCCGCCGGGGCGAGCGCGCCGAAC
>JAICXR010000309.1 GCA_025980355.1 Chloroflexota bacterium
CAACAATCCCACCCGGGCCAACCTCGGCGACATCGTCGTGGAGCAGGCGGCAACCCGCCCGGTCCCAGACGGCGCCACGCTGGAGAGCACCAACGGCTGGATCGCCGCGGACGGCCGTCGCCTGCTCACCGAGCTGCGCCGCTTCACGGCCCGCCCCGACCAGTGCGCCGGCCAGGCTCACGTGCTCGACATCGAGTCGGAGCTCATCGCCAGCGAGGGGCCGCTCGTCCTGGCCAGGGAGACGCACTCCTACCTCGGCGTGCGCGTGGCCGACAGCATGGACGTGGAGGACGGCGGGCGGGCGGTCAACAGCAACGGCGACGAGAACGAGGAAGGGGCGATGGGTAAGGTTGCCCGCTGGCTGGATTACAGCGGGCCGGTCGCCGGGCAGCAGGCAGGCGTCACCATCATGCACCACCCGGCCAACCCGGAAACGCCGTTCTTCTGCCGCAACTACGGCACGATGCTCAGCAACCTCACCCTACACGCCCCCTGGTCGATCCCCGCCGGGGAGCGCCTCCGCCAGCGCTGGCGCCTCCTGATCCACGACGGCGATGCCGCCAGCTTCTCGCCGGAAACCGCCTACCATGCCTGGCTAACGGAGTTGGAAGGGTGACAGGACTGCCAGCGCCGGTCAAGAACGAGGACGGAACATCAATGCCCAATGAACCGACAACGCCCCCAGGTTCGCCGCAGGTTGCCCGGGGAGAGGTTTTCTCCTTCCGGCTACCGATGCGCACGACCTTTCGCACCTCACGGGGTGTCGTCGGCGGCGAGCAGGGCGGGCGCACGGTCGTCCTGGTCAAGCTCACCGCCGACGACGGTACCGGCGGCTGGGGAGAAGCCTCACCCGTCGCCAACTGGTCGCCCGAAACGGTGGCCTCGGTGGTCGGCGCCCTTCGCGACCATTTCTTACCGGCGGTGCAGGGCCTCCCGGTCGCCGACCTGGACGGCCTCCACCGCGCTATGGACGTCGCGGTCGCCCCGCTCTGGGGACTCAGTTTGCCGATCGCCCGGGCGGGCATCGACATCGCCGCCCACGACCTCCTGGCGCGGACGCTCGGCGTGCCGCTCTGGACCCTGCTCGGCAGTCACCGCCGCGACCAGGTGCAATTGAGCTGGACCGTGACGGGCGCCAGCGCGGAGACTGTAGAGGCGTCGATCCGGGAAGGGCGGGAGCGCGGCTACCGGAGCGCCAATGTCAAGCTCGGCGGCACGCCCGCCTGGGACGTGGACCTCTGCCGACTGGTGCGGCGTGTCATGCCGGACGGCTACTTGTGGGGCGACGCCAACGGCGGCTTCCCCGTGCACGAAGGCCCGGCGCGGGCCCTCGCGCTGGAGGCCACCGGCCTGGACCTGTTGGAGCAGCCGTTCGCGCCGGACCGCGTCGGCGCTAGCGCCGCCTTGCTGCCGCTCCTGCGCATTCCCCTGGCGCTTGATGAGCCGGTGACCGGCCCGTCGGCGCTCTCCGAATTGCTGGCCGGACGCTGCCTCAGTGCCCTGACGCTCAAGGTGACCCGTACCGGCGGCCTCCTGCCCTCCCGCCGTTGCGCGGACATTGCCGAGGCGGCCGGCCTGCTGCTGGTGAGCAGCGGTTTGACCGATTCCGGCGTCGGATTCGCCGCCAACGTGCAGTTGGCAGCCGCCTACGGCGTCAGCCGCCCCTGCGCGCTCAACGGCCCCCAGTTCCTGGGCGACGACATCCTGGCGAAATGGCTGCCGCAGGACGATGATGTCGTGCGAGTTCCCGATCGCCCCGGGCTGGGGATCGAGGTGGACGAAGCGAAAGTGCGCCGGCTGGCGGAGCACGCTCCATGCTAACGCTGGAAGCGACAAAAACGAGGATGGAAGCGCGCCTCGACGGCGCACTGGTCCTGGGTTGTGTCGCCGCGACCTTCGGCGATACGCCGCGGAAGGGCCAATGACCGTTCCCACGCGGCAGGTCGCCTTGCTTCGCGGCATCAATGTTGGCCGCAACAAGCGCGTGGCGATGGCGGACCTCCGTCGGTTGTTGCAGGAACTCGGCTACGTTGACGTGATCACCCACCTCAACAGCGGCAACGCCGTCTTCACCAGCCCGCTGGACCCATCGGCCTCAGCCGAAGGCATCGAACAGGCCCTCGTCCGCGAGCTTGGCGTCGCGGCCAAGGTCGTCGTCCGGACGCATGCCGAGCTCGCCGCGGCTGTCGACGCGAACCCGCTCCGTGCGGTGGCCACCGACCCGGCGAAGCAGCTCCTCGGCTTCCTCTCCGCCACGCCCGACGCCGAACGCGTACGGGCGCTCGCCCTCCCCACGGGCGACGGCGCCGACGACGACCAATTCCGGATCATCGGCAAGCACCTCTACCTCTGGTGCCCGCGCGGCGTCCTCGACTCCATGTTCAGCACGGTAGACTGGGACAAGCGCCTCGGCGCGGCCACGACCATGCGCAACTGGAACACGGCCACCAGACTCGTCGCGCTGAGCGACCCTACCGCCTAATTCGGCCACCCATCATCGCCTCCAGAATGCCGTTTTTCGGGACTGACGGCCACGTTCCCACCGCTTGTGCTATTGTCTAATATACAAGAAGTCTGAGGAGCGCAGCGATGACGGATCTGGGGACCGTGGCCGTCGGGCAGTCGGGTGGGCCGACCGCGGTGATTAATGCGAGCCTGGCCGGCGTGATCGACGCGGCGCGCGAGGCCAGCAGTAGCGTACTGGGCCTGCGCTACGGCATCCAAGGGGCCCTACACGACGACGTGATCGATCTCACCGGCGTGGACACTGCGGCGCTCGCCCAGACGGTGTCGGCCGGATTGGGCAGCGTGCGCTACAAGCTGCAGCCGGACGACTACGACCGCATCATCACGGAGTTCGATCGCCACAACGTGCGGACCTTCGTCTACATCGGCGGCAACGACAGCATGGACACCGCGAATCAGGTCGCCACGGTCGCCGAGCAGCGCGGGCTGCCGCTCCGGGTGATGGGCGTGCCCAAGACGATCGACAACGACCTGCCATTCACCGACCACTGCCCCGGCTACCCGAGCGCCGCCCGCTACGTGGCGGCGTTGGTACGCGACGTGGGGCTGGATTGCCGGGCGATGCGCCGCATCTATTTCCTGGAGATCATGGGTCGGCACGCCGGCTGGCTCGCCGCCGCCAGTCGCCTCGCCCGCGACCGGGCCGACGCCGCCCCGCACCTCATCCTGTTGCCGGAGCACGGCTGGGACGAGCAGCGCTTCCTTTCGGCGGTGGAACACGCCTACCGAACATTCGGCCACTGTGTGGTCGCCGTCGCCGAGGGATTCCAGTTGCCGGCTGGCGGCGCCAACCTGGGCATCACCGACGCCTTCGGCCACGTCCGCCTGGGCGGGATCGGCCGCCAGCTTGCCGCGCTGACCAAGGAACGCCTCCAACTCCCGCCGGAGCCGATGACCGACATCCTGGGCTATATCCAGCGGGCATCGTCCCTTGGCCGCTCCGCGGTCGATGCCCAGGAAGCTCACGCCGTCGGCCGGCACGCAATCCGCGCGATCCTGGGCGGTGAGTCCGGCAAGATGGTCACGATCCAGCGTAGGAGCAACTCGCCGTATGAGGCGAGCTACGGCCTGGTACCGCTCACGGAGGCCGCCAACCAGACGCGCTCCCTGGACGAACGCTACATCCTGCCCGACCAGTACGACGTGGCAGAATCCTTCCTCGCCTACCTGGAGCCCCTAACCGGCCGGCTACCGGTACCGTACCGGCTGTACTGATCCTACTGCGCGGAGAGGGGGCCCCCGCCCAGCCACTGCGACAGGACCAGCACCGCGACGGCGACGATGACGAGGATCACCGCTAGCACGAGCGCGGCGTTGAGGTCGCTCTGCATCGCCTGGACGATCGCCAGGGACATGGTTTGGGTGCGCCCCTCGAAGTTGCCGGCAAACAGTAACGTCGCGCCGAACTCGGAGAGGGCGCGCCCCAGGCACAACACGGCGCCCCCGCTCAGGCCCGGCCGCGCCAGCGGCAGCAGGATGTGGGCGAAGGTCTGGCCGAAGGAAGCTCCGTCCATGACGGCCGCTTCTTCCACCGACCGGTCGACGCCGCCGAAGCCGAGGCGGGCGCTCCGGACGTAGAAGGGCGCGGCGACGAACGTTTGGGCCATCACCACCGCCGCGGTGGTGAAGGGAAGGTCGAGGCCCAGGACGGCAAGCTGCGAGCCGAGGATTCCGAGCCGCCCGAACGCCATGAGTAAGGCGACCCCCGCGACCATCGGCGGCAGCACCAGGGGCAGGTCAACGACGGTCTGAAGGAAAGCACGGCCCGGAAACCGCCGGCGCGCCAGAAAGTAGGCCAGGGGTGTCCCGGTCAGGAGCACGATCAGCAGGGTGAGTGATGTGGTGGCCAGGGTCAGGCGCAGCGCCTGGACCACCACCGGCTTCGTGACGCTCTGCCAGAAACCGGGCGTCGTCACGCCACGCAGCACCAGCGCCACCACCGGCAGGATGATGAAGGCGACCAGCAAGCCCGCTGGCGTGGCGAAGAGCAGCGTCGGCGCGCCGGCTCCCTCCGGAAGTGCCGCGGACGGGCGGAGGCGCACCGCCGATGATCGCACCCGGTCAGACACCGGGCGCCGGACCGAAGCCGTAGCGAGCCAGGATCTCCTGGCCGGGCGGCGAGAGGACGTAGGAGAGGAAGGCCTGCCCACCCGCGGCGTTCGGCCCGCCCTTGACCAGCGCGATTGGGTAGCGGGCGATGACGTTATCGGCGTCCGGCATCGCCAGTTCGGTGACCTTC
>JAICXR010000362.1 GCA_025980355.1 Chloroflexota bacterium
CGACGGCCCGGGCGCTGTATATCTTCCCGACGAAGGCGCTGGCGCAGGACCAGCTCAACGAGTTGCATAGCCTGACCTCGCCCCTGGACGCCGGCATCAAGACGTTCACCTACGATGGCGACACGCCGCAGTCGGCCCGCCAGGCGATCCGCAACGCCGGACACGTCGTCATCACCAACCCGGATATGCTGCACACCGCCATCCTGCCCCAACATACCCGCTGGATCAAGCTGTTCGAACACCTGCGCTACGTCGTGGTGGACGAGCTGCACACCTACCGGGGCGTCTTCGGCAGCCACGTGGCAAATGTCCTACGCCGGCTGAAGCGGATCTGCGAGTTTTACGGCTCCCGGCCCCAGTTCATCTGCTGCTCGGCCACCATCGCCAACCCGCGGGACATGGCGGAGGTGCTGGTCAACGAGCCGTTCAGCCTGATAGACAACGACGGCTCGCCGAAGGCGGAGAAACATATCCTCGTCTACAACCCGCCAGTCGTGAACCGAGAGCTGGGCATCCGGCGCAGCTCGCTGCTGGAGGCGCGCACGCTGGCCCAGCGCTTCTTGCAACACGACATCCAAACCATCATGTTCGCCCGCAGCCGCCTCAGCGTTGAGGTGCTGGTGACCTACCTCAAGCACGCGCTGAAGCTGCCACCCGACCAGACCAACAGCGCCGTGCGCGGCTATCGCGGCGGCTACCTGCCCAACGAGAGGCGGGAAATCGAGGCCGGGTTGCGCAACGGCAGCGTGCGCGCCGTCGTCTCCACCAACGCCCTGGAGCTGGGGATCGACGTCGGGCAATTGGAATGCGCCATCCTCGTCGGCTACCCGGGGGCGCTGGCGTCCACCTGGCAGCAGGCCGGCCGTGCCGGCCGCCGCTCCGGCACGTCGGTCGCCATCCTGGTCGCCAGTTCCACGCCGCTCGACCAGTACATCGCCGGCCACCCGGAGTACCTCTTCTCCTCGACGGTGGAAGGCGCCACCGCCAACCCGGCCAATCCCCTCATCCTCAACGCCCACGTCAAATGCGGAGCCTTCGAGCTGCCCTTTGCCGAGGGCGAACAACTGGGGAATCTGCCCATAGCTGGCGCCTTGCGGGAGTTGGAAGGCGCGATGGTCGTGCATCACGTCGGCGGACTCTGGCATTGGGCGACCGAGAAGTTCCCGGCCGTGGAGATCAGCCTGCGTTCGGTCAGCGCCGAAAACGTCGTCATCATCGACACTACCCGCGACAACCGGGTGATCGGGGAGATGGACCGCATCTCCGCCCTGACGATGCTGCACGACGGCGCCATCTACCTGCACGAAGGCGTGCAGTTCCACGTCGACCGCTACGATGTCGACGAGCAGAAGGCCTATGTGCGCCGCGTCGATGTCGACTACTACACGGACGCCGAGCTAGATGTGGACATGCGCATGCTGGACGCGATGGAACGGCGCGATATCGGCCGCTCCGCGCTCGCCTACGGCGAGGTCGCCATCACCATCCGGCCCAGCGTCTACAAGAAGATCAAGTTCGAGACCCACGAGAACATCGGCTCCGGCATGATTTATCTGCCCGCCAGCGACATGCACACGCTGGCGACCTGGTTGGAGTTGGATGATGGCCTCGGCGTTGCCTTGCCGGGGAGCCGGCTCGGCGTCGGGCTGCAGGGGCTGCGCCACCTGCTGGCCAATGTCGCCCCCCTCTACGCCATGTGCGACCCGCGGGACGTGGAGGCGGTGATCGAAATGCGCTCCCCGCTGACGCGCAAGCCGACGCTCTATCTGTACGACGCCATCCCCGGCGGCGTCGGTCTGGCGGAGCGGCTGTACCATCAATGGGAAGCCGTGCTGCGTTCGGCGCAAGAGCTCGTGGCCGCCTGCCCCTGCGAGTCCGGTTGCCCGTCCTGCGTCGGCCCCGCGCTGTCTAGCGAGGACGCGAAGCAGGCGGCGCTCCAACTATGTAGCGAATTGCTGGAGCAACGTGTTCTCGCCTCCTGAACCGGTCCAATTGCGCCTGGAATATACGACGATCGACGATCTGTGGCCAGCCAGCCGGTGGGACGGGCCGCATGGCGCCGTGTATTGCCGGGAATACCGCTACGGGGCGGCTTATCGCTATGGCAGCGAACTCCCTCACCATTTGCTCGGTCGCTTCACCCAGCCGCCGCCGTTGATCGCCGGCGAGGACGCCCAGGACCTGACCTTCGGCGATTCCCTGTTCCTGGATACCGAAACGACGGGGCTTTCCGGCGGGACGGGCACCTACGTCTTCCTAATCGGCGCCGCTCGCTTCATCGACGGCGAGTTCGTGCTGCGCCAGTACTTCTTGCACGACCTGCACCAGGAACGGGCGCTGTTGCACGCCCTGGACGAGTTCGCCCAGGGCTGCACCGGCCTGGTCAGCTTCAATGGCAAGGGCTTCGACGTGCCCTTGATCGCCAACCGCTACATCATGCAGCGTAGCCGGCTCCGCCTGCCGGCGCATTGCCACCTCGATCTTCTCTGGCCGGCCCGGCGGATCTGGTCGCGCCGCCTGCCGAGCTGCGCTCTGACGGCGCTGGAGCGGGAAGTGCTGGCCGTGGAGCGCCGGGGCGATGTCCCGGGCGCGCTCATCCCGGAGCTCTATTTCCGTTACCTGCGCAGCAAAGACGCCTCACTGCTCGCCGCGGTCTTCGAGCATAACCGGCGCGACGTGCTGGCGCTCGCGTCGCTGGCCGTGGCGCTCTGCGCCGCAGCACTGGAGCCGGTAGAATATTTAAAGCACCCGGTCGATCTGCTGGCATTGGGGAGGCTCTTGTTGCGCCGTCGCGAGTATGCCCTCGCCGAGCATTGCCACCAACAGGCGCTGGCCGGCAAACTGCCACGGGCGGAGCGCGGCTGGGCCTGGGTCGGGTTGGCGGATATCTATGGTCGGACGGAACGCCGAGAGGAGGCCCTACCGTTGCTGCAATCGGCGGCCCGTCTGGGCGGTCCCGCCGGCTTGGAGGCGGCGATCCGCCTGGCCAAGTATCTAGAGCACCAGGCGCGCGACTACGCCGCGGCCGCCGAGATGACCGCGCTGGCCCTCGGGCAACAGGGTGCCAATCGGCACGTCGCCGCCGATCTGGCCCACCGCATGTCCCGCCTGCAGAAGAAACAGACAGGAGCCGTCATCAGCGCAACCGAGGCGGCCATTCCAGCCGTCCGTCCGTAGCGTTGTAGAGCAGGAGTTAACATGCCGACCTTACCGCGTCCCTTCATCCGGCGCTCCGCGGACCTGCGGCCCGTCGCCACGCCGGCAGCCGACCGTGCCCCGCTGCCGCGCCAGCGTCCGGTCCAGTCCGGCAACGGGCGTCCCTCGGCTGCACCGGTCGCCAATCGCGCCGGCGGCGTCGCGAGCCGCCCGGTGCGGGCGTCCAGCAGGACCTTCCTGGACCGGCTGTTTCCCGTGAAGCCGGGGATGGCGGAGCCTTCTTGGAGCCGCGTCATCGGCCTGGTCATCTTCATGGCGCTAATCTGGGAGTTGTTCTCCTTCGCCTACACCTACTTCTTCGGGATCAACGTCTTCGGCGGGCGGATGCCGGCCAACGATATGACGGTCGCCGGGAAGGCGATGATCCAGACGCTGCCCTGGGCCCTCTTGCTATCCGCCATCGGCTCGGTGCCGGGCTTCTGGATGATGCGGGCGCGCATCCGCCGCTCCAATGCGCTGATCGCCCAGGAGAAGGCCGCCCAGCGTGCCGCCGCCACGCCCCGCGCCGGGCAAGGCACATCCGCCCGCGCTCGCCGCCGACGCGCCGGGAAGCAGGGGCGGCGGTAGCGGCATGACGGCACTCCCCGCACGCTACGACTTCAAGAGCGCCGAGCCACGCTTGCAGCAGGACTGGGCGGAACGGCGGACGTACGAGTTCGATCCGGCGGTCGCCGGCCCAAGCTACTCCATCGATACGCCACCGCCGACGATCTCCGGTCTGGTCACCCTGGGCCACGTCTACTC
>JAICXR010000137.1 GCA_025980355.1 Chloroflexota bacterium
CATGCAGTGGATCACCGGCATCAAGGCTCAGGAGCAGGAAGTGGACGCCAACACCTCGATGGGGTCGCGGCTGTCGGTGGGCGCCTACTTCGTCAAGGTCAACCAGGGCAAGGACCCACAGAACGTGCAGATGTTTGTCGACGCCTCCAAGAACTTCCTCCACACCGACCCGCATGCGTCCAACTGGTTGGAGGTCCAGGCCATCCTCAGCAAAGAACTGAAGGGCATCTGGGACGCCAGCAAGCCGGCGAAGGACGCCACCGCCGAGGCCGCCCGCCAGATGGCGCCGCTGCTCGGCCAGCCTTGCGGCACGTGACGCGGCTCGGCGCAAAGAGGGTGAAGATGGACGCTGAGCGCGAGGACCCGACCGTCTTGCCGGGAACAGGTCCGGCCAGTCCAGCCGGCGATCGTGCCATGGTGATGGTCGCCGGGTTGCACCGGTTCCTAGATCGGGAGCTCGTGGCCGCCGATAGCGCCGCACACTCGCCAGCACCGACCACGACTTCCCGTCCTTCCACCACAATTCGACGAGAACAGCTAGCGCGGCTGATCGGCGCGGTGGATGCGCGGCTGCCCTATCCCTCGCTCGAGCTTGTTGCCACGCTCGACGCGCCGGCCCTGCTGCAGCGCACGCCGGGCTATGAGGTCTTCGCCGTGCGCTGGCCGGTGTTCGAGGGCGTCGACGGGGAAGGGCTGGTGCTCCGCCCGCGCACCGCCGTTCGCGCCAACGTCATCGCCCTCCCCGATGCCGACTGGACGCCGGAACAGGTGGCTGGCCTGGCGCCCGGCCTCGACCCCTCGGCGCAGTTCCCTTGCCGGCTCGCGGAACGCCACTGTCAGGTCGTCGTGCCCGTCCTCATCGACCGGCAGGACACCTGGTCCGGCAACCCCGCCATCCGGATGACCAACCAGCCGCACCGGGAGTTCATCTATCGCATGGCCTTCGAGCTCGGCCGGCACATCGTCGGCTACGAGGTGCAGAAAGTGCTGGCCCTGGTCGACTACTTCACCGAGGCCGTTCCCCAGAATGGATTGCCGGTGGGCGTGTACGGCTATGGCGAGGGCGGCCTGCTGGCGCTACACAGCGGCGCGCTGGACGAGCGGATCGGCGCGGTCGCGGTGAGCGGCCACTTCCGCAACCGGCGGGACGCCTGGCAGGAGCCGATCTACCGCGACATCTGGCGCCTGCTGCGTCCCGCGGACGGCGACCACGGCTTCGGCGATGCCCACCTGGCGGTACTGATCGCGCCGCGCGGCCTGGTCGTCGATGCGGTCCCCGGCCCGGTCGTCAGCGGGCCGCCGGAGCGGCGGGAGGGCCGCCAGGGCGCGGCGCCCGGGAGCTTGGCGCCCGCCCCGCCGGAGGAGGTGCGCGCGGAGGTGGCCAGGGCGCGTCCGGCCTACGACCGCCTGGGGGCCGGCGACCGGCTGGTGCTGGTCGAGGGCGGGTCGGACGCCACACCGGGCACGCCGGCCGCACTCGACGCCTTCATAGCCCTGCTCGCCGGGAATGCCGGCCCGGACGATGGGGCGCGGGCGCAGTCCGCCGATCATTCGCCGTCCGGCGCCGCGCCGGACGGTCCACCCGGGAGTGCCTCCGCTCGCCCGCCCGATCCCCGGGCGCGCCAGCAGCGCCAGTTCGGTCAGCTCTGCCGGTTCACGCAAGGCCTCCTCCGGCAAGCGGGTCGCCGGCGCGACGCCTACTGGTCGGGCGCCGACCCGTCGTCCCTGGACACCTGGCAACGGAGCACCGCCCACTATCGTGCCGCCCTCTGGGACGACGTCCTGGGGCGCTGCCCGCCGCCCAGCCTGGCGCCAAACCCGCGTAGCCGCCGGGTCTACGATAGACCACACTGGACCGGCTACGAAGTGTTGCTGGACGTCTGGCCGGATGTCTTCGCCGCCGGCGTGTTGCTGGTGCCGAAAGACCTCAAGCCGGGCGAGCGGCGACCGGTCGTCGTCTGCCAGCACGGCCTGGAGGGGCGCCCCGAGGACGTCATCGACCACCCCGGCTCGGTGTACCACGACTTCGCGGCGCGCCTGGCCGATCGCGGCTACATCGTCTACGCGCCGCAGAACCCCTACATCGGCGGCGACGCCTTTCGCGGCGCGGTGCGCAAGGCCCACCTGCTCGGCTGGACGATCTACTCGTTCATCTTCGCCCAACAGCAGGTGACGCTGGGCTGGCTGCGCGGGCTGGACTTCGTCGACCCGAGCCGCATCGCCTACTACGGCCTCTCCTACGGCGGCAAAACGGCGATGCGCATCCCGGCGGTACTCACCGACTACTGCCTGTCGATCTGCTCCGGCGACTTCAACGAGTGGATTGTGAAATGCGCCAGCGTCGACCTGCCGATGAGCTACATGTTCACCGGCGAGTACGAGATGTTCGAATTCGACCTCGGCAACACCTTCAACTACGCCGAGATGGCCGGGCTGATCGCGCCGCGCCCGTTCATGGTCGAACGGGGTCATCGTGACGGCGTCGGCCTGGATGAATGGGTGACCTTCGAGTATGCCAAGGTGCGTCGCCGCTACGCCGACCTCGGTATCCGCGAACGCACCGCGATCGCGTTTTTCGAAGGCGGCCATATGATCCACGGTCAGGACACCTTCGCGTTCCTGGACCGGCATCTGGGATGGGTCCCAAGCCGAACCGACACCGCCGACGTAAGCCTCACCCGGTGAGGTTAGACCCCCGCAACGACGTTGCGCCACGCCGATTCGAGGCGCCGTGCGTCGGCGCCGCACGAGTACCGTCGTGCGTATAATGGGGCGAGGAGGTACGACGATGGTGAGCGCGACTCAGCCCGTCCGGCGCGTCCAATTCCAGGTGCCACCGTGGCCACCCGACGACACCGAGGAGAGCGTGATGGGCACGGACTTCCACCAGATGACCATTATCAATCTGCGCCTTGGGATCAACGAGGTGGCGCACACGCTGCGGCAACCGGGCCAGCCCGTACCCTGGCATGCGCTCAGCCAGACGATGATCACCGGCTTCACCCGCCCCGACGGCTCTCGCTACACCACGCTGCCCGACGTCTTCGTCTACCGCCAAACCTTCGATCAGACCCGCGGCTCGCTGGCGATCGGCGTGGACGGCCCGCCGATCCTCGTGGTGGAAGTGCTCAGCGACGCGACCTATGAGGCGGACCTCGACCTGGACGCGGGCAAAGGCTACAGCTACGCCGCCGCCGGGGTTGAAGAGTATCTGACGCTGGACCCGACCGGACGCAACCTGCCCGAACGCGTGCGCGCCTGGCGCCTTATCAACGGCGTCTTTCGACCGTGGGAAGCGGACTGCCGGGGTCGGTGGCACAGCGAGCGATTGGGCTTCGCGATCGCCCTCGAAGGGGAGTTTGTCGCAGTGTACGCCGACCAGGGGCGGCGCATGCTGCGCGAAGGCGAAATCGAGGCAGATCGCGAGCAGGCGCGCCTCGACCGCGAGCAGGCGCGTATCGATCGTGAGCAGGCGCGCCTCGACCGCGAGCGCCTCGAGGCCGAACTCGCGCGACGCGATGAGCAACTCGCCGAGCAAGCGGAGGAACTGGCACGTCTCCGCAGCCTCCTCGGCGACCGGGGCAAGGAAGCCTGAGCCGCCTCGCAAGGTCACGGAAGGAGCCGCCCATGCAACCCTATCGCTATGAAGAATTGAGCTGGCCGCAGGTGCGGGAGGCGGTGCGGCGCGACCCGGTCGTCGTCCTACCGGTTGGCACCACGGAACAGCACGGGCCGCACCTGCCGCTGATGACGGACTACCTCACGGCCGCGCTCATCGCCGAAGCGGCGGTGCGCAGCCTGGCCGAGCAAGCCGGCGCCGACGGGCCACCGGCGCTCGTCATGCACCCGGTCCCCTATTCCTTCAACGAGCACCACCTGGACTACCCCGGCACCATCGCCATCGACGCCCACACCATCATCGACTACCTGGCCTGCATCGGGCGCAGTCTCGCCCACCACGGCTTTCGCCACCTCGTCCTCTTCAACGGTCACGGCAGCAATGTCCCCTTCATCGACATCGCTGCCCGGCTGGTGAACAACCAGACCGAAGCGATCTGCGCCGCCCTCAGTTGGTGGTCGCTCCTGCACCCGGAGGACCTCAGTTGGCGGGAGTCGGCCTATCCCGGCGGCTTTTCCCACGCCTGCGAGGCGGAGACCTCGCTGATCCTCCACCTCCAAGGCGACCTCGTCGACATGACCAAGGCGGTGAAGGCGATGGACGAGGTGCAACGTTCGGAGCACATCTTCTGGGACCTGGCCAAGGGCGGGCCGGTGAACTTCCAGGAGTTCTTCAGCCGCAACTCCAGTACCGGCATCCAGGGCGATCCCACCCTCGCCACCAGCGAAAAGGGCAAGGTCCTGGCGGACGCCGCCACCGGCCATCTGGCGAGCTTCCTGCTGGAGTTCCGGGCGCGGGAGATCCGGCCGCGGCGGGACTTTCACGACCGGCCCCAGCCGCCGTCACGCTGAGGGGAACGTCGGCATCCACTCGACGAAACGCCGGGCGTAGCGGTCCAGGTTCTCCATGCTCCCGCCGCTCCGCAACGGGGAGCACATCTCGTAGGTGACGAAGCCGTCGAATGGCACCTCCCGCAAGGCGGCGAAGAAGGTTCCGTAGTCGATGATGCCCTCGCCGACCGGTACCGCCCGCACCTCGTCCGGCTCGGGACGGTAGTTCGTCAGGCCGGGCATGTAGCGGAAGCGCGGCCGGCGCACGTAGTCGGCGACGATCGTCTGGACGATGGCCGGGCCGAGCGCACGCACCGCCGCGCTGAGTTGCTCGCCGTCCAGCCCTTGCAGGGTCGGGGCCCAGGCGTCGTAGCCGGCGCCGACGTTCGGCTCGTCCACCTCGCTGAGGAAGTCGCACAGCGCGGCCGCGTCTACGGCCACGTCGTGGTGGTTCTGGACCGCCAGCGTCACGCCGAACTCCGCGGCCTGGCGGGCGCTCTCCTTCACCCCTTGCACGCAGCGGGCCCAGTTTTGCCCCGTGCTCAGTTCCGGCCGCTCGTAGCCGGTGAAGATGCGAACGACCGATCCGCCCAGCTCCTGCGCCAGCCGGGCGCATTCCCGAACGTAGAGCGCCTGCATCTCCAGCAGCGGGATGTCGGGATGGTCGGCCCCGGCCGTGAAGTCCGTGTAGCCGGCAATGCCGGCGAGCGCCAGGCCGCGCCGCTGCAGGTGATCACGCAGGCTGCAACGCTCATCCTTGCCGAGGTCGAGGAGCGAGGCGTGGCCGCGCTTCGCCATCAGCATCACGCCGCCGTAGCCGAGGTCGGCGGCGTGGTCGACGAATCGCTCCAGCGACAGCGCCGCCTGCCCGGGCCAAACTCCCGCGTAGCTCACCGAATGGAGCGCCAATTTCCACATGGTTCTCTCCTCGCTCACTCGTCGCCGGACCCGCAGTTTCGGGCGTACTGACGGTGCCAGTATGCAAGTATAAGGAATGGAACGGACGACACGCGGCGACCGCGCACGATGGCGCCCCGGCGGCTACTCTAGTGGGGGCGAAGGACGACCTTCGCCGTTACCGTGGAGACCCGTACATGCTCGAATTCACCGTCCGCGCCGGGGCACTGGACCGGCAAGCGCCGTTCCTCTCCGTCGCCGTCTCTCGAGCCGCCATCGCCGCCGGCGCCGAGACGTCGACGCTGCCGGAGCGCGGCTTGCAGACGCTCCGGCTGCGCGACGCCGAGAGCGGGGCCGTGACGCTTGCGCAGTATGACCCGGTCGCCGGCCGGCTCGCCTTCGTCGCGCCCGGCGCCATGGCGGCCGGCAGCAGCCGCCGGTTCGTGCTGGCGGCGCAGGACGGCCAGGCGGGGACGGACCGGTCCGGCTACCCCGTCCAACTCACCGAGAAACTCGACCGCGTCGTGTTCCAGACCGCCGGGAAGGAGTGGGCCACCTACAACGTCCTGGGTGGCCGGCGTCCTTACTTCTGGCCGCTGCTCGGCCCGGCCGGCGCCAGCGTCGTGCGCGGTCAGGGGACCGGTGAACATCCCCACCACACCGGCCTGGGGCTCGCCTATGGCGGCCACAGCGAAGAAGGATCGGCCAACATCTGGTCAGATTGGGACGAGCCGCCCTACGGGCCCGGCGGACGGATGCTCCATCGCGGCTTTCGCCACCTCAGCTCGGGGCCGGTCTACGGCGAGCTAGCAGAGGACCTGACCTACGTCGACGCCTACGGCGAGCCGATCGCCGAGGAGGTCCGCACGATCCGCTCCTGGTGGGCGACGCCGGAAGCGCGCTTCCTGGATTTCCAGTTCGATATCCGGAGTTGTCGGGATCGGGGGCCGCGGCCCTTCCTCTTCATGATTCGCCTCGCCGCCAGCATGACGATCCCGAAGGTCGGCCGAGTCACGAACGCCGCCGGCCATCCGGTGCCGCCGGTCGTCCGGGGCGACCGCGTCTATCGCGCCGCCTGGGTCGACGGTTCCGGTCCGATGGGCGGTCCGCCTCCTCCCCCGCCGGCGGCAGCGCCGGAAACGCTGGTCGACCTGCCCGGGGCCAAGGCGCCGGAGCAGCAGCCCGATGAGGGCGCCTGGAACGGCATCGCCCTCTTCGACCATCCAGGTAACCACGCCTTCCCGGCGACTGTCGGCAAATATGCCGTCGTCCAGCAGATCACCCAGGCCCACTACCCGCCGCCGGACGCCCCAAACGGCCCGTTCTCCTTCCGCCAGCGCGTCTACGTCCACGACGGCGACGCCGATGCGGCGAGGGTTGCCATGCAGGCGGCGGACTACGGCGACCCGTGTCGCGTCGACGTGCGGACCTGATCGGGCAACGGTATCCCATACCCACGAAGGCCGACACGCCGCTGGCGACGCTCGTCCGGGTGAGCGGGCTGCGCTGGCCGATCGAGCACTGCTTCGAGGAAAGCAAGGAGGAGGTCGACTTGGACCACTACGAACTGCGCTTCTCGCGGGGCTGGCATCACCTCATGACCATGATGACCATGGTCATCCTCGCCCACCATTTACTCGTCCGGCTGCGCCTGCGCTTGGCAGCGAGAGGGGGGCGCCAACAGCAGCGGACCGAAGCGCCGACGCCGGACCCGGTGGTCTGCCTGGACGGGCTACCGCCGTCCGCCCTGCCCCTCCCCGCGCTCGACCCGGCCCTGGCGCTGGCCTTGGTCGCCTACATCCAGCGCCACAATCTGGCCGCTGGCTGTTCCCACCGCCAGTGCACCCTCAAACGCCTGGCGGCGCAGGGCCCGTAGACCATGTCTCTTTGTCGTACAATTTTCGATGTGCTCCGCTGCCGAAGCGTGACGGCGCCTCCCGCAATAAATGCAACGGCTGTCATACCGGAAAGGCCAGGTCAGGCCTCAAGGTCGGCGCGGTGCGCCGCACCGTGCATTTGCTCGACGTGCTGGCGCGTGTGGCGAACGAGCACGTCGGCGATGCTCTCCGGCGTCTCGACGCGTCCCACCTTCATACCTTCCTCATGGTCGCCCGGCCTCGTCCACTCCTCGCCGTCAAGTGATTCGAACACCGCCAGGTTCGCTCGACGCAGCACGGTCCAGCGCGTGAGCGCTTCGTCCAGCGATTCCAGCCGGCCAAAACGCCGCGACCAGGCGTCCTGATCAAACGCCGTCAGGAACGGTCGCTCCTGCGTGACCAGCATGCGCAAGCGTACCCCATAGACCTGTTCGGCGTCGGCCAGATGCACGACCACGTCATGTGCTGACCACTCATCAGCCGTCGGCGACAGGTCCGCATGCTCCATGGGCAGCGCACGCGCCGTGGTAGGGACCACTGCCAACGCCTCGCGCAAGGCAGTGACGGCTATGGCACGTTCGGCAGGCGTCATCGCCGTCCCTCCGTCATCTCGCCGGTGCCGAGCTACCCGACATCGTCGCTGGCGAACCTCGCACTGTCGTGCAACAGTATATGCGTTGTCGTCAACGAGTGGTTCGCGCCCGATCAGCCGAGCGTGGCAAGAATCCGACC
>JAICXR010000334.1 GCA_025980355.1 Chloroflexota bacterium
ATCTCGCCTACAATTGGCATCCGGAAAGCCGTAGCCGTGTGACCTGGCCTCACCTGCACGTGGGACGAGAGTTCGTCCTTGCCACTCGGATCCACTTGCCGACCGGGCATATTTACCTGGAGGACTTCCTACGCCTGGCCATCGAAGAGTTCGGGGCGCGACCGCGCCGGACGAGTTTGGAGTCGGTGTTTCGTCAGACCCGTCGCCCGTTTGACAACGAGAAGTAACGCCGCCAGGGAGACACGCCTCGGATGACGCGTACCGGCGACTGGAAGCTGGCTCAGGCAGCGTCGGCCATCCGAGGCGTCCCACGCCGTTCGTCGGCGGTCCGCCGCAGCCGGATGTGGAACGCCGAGTTACGGCGGCGGACGGCGGCGACGGCGTGGCGCAGGGCGCCGATCTCTTCCCGCGGGATCGTGAAGTGCTGCTCGTTGTGCCGGCGGCCGGCGAACTCGTACCAGGTTTCACACTCCAACATGGTCGGTCCCTCCTATACGGTGCAGCAGTCCACCGTTACGCCGAACGCTGGTGACGGGCACGCACGCCTCGCGTCATCAGCAGGCGCTGAGCGCGGCGCTGGCGCTCCTTCAGTTCGTAGGCTTCGACGGCATCAAGCATTTCCTCCAGCGACGGCTTGCTGGGCGGCGGAGCGTAACGGTGCAACAACTCGTGGGCGTCCATCGGCATCTCGACCTTATTCCAGGGCAGGGTGCGGAAGCGGCGCTCCAGGTCGGTCTGGTAGTCGCGACGCGGCCAGAAGAGATGATGCACCGTCACCATGACGCCCCTTTCCGTTACGTCAACTTGCTGCGGCCATTCCGATGGGAGCCAGCTCCTCCACCTGCACGGCGTCGCGGCCCAACAACTGCACGAGCCGGTTTGCGAGTTCCGTGCTGAACGCCGTGCGCAGGCCCGGCGTGGCCAGGCGGACGACGCCCAGCGGCGTCCGGACCCGCACCTCGACCGGGTCTTCCCCTTGCTGGAGGCGCAGCGCCGACGCCACGCGCTCCAGTCGCGCCCGCCCCGTCTCCAGGTCGTCCAACTGCGGGATCGTCAGGCGCAGGAAATGGCGCTTGGGCAAATCCGCCGCCGTGCTGAAGGCTTCCACGCTGTCGCAGGCCAACTGGAACCGGTCGCCGCGCTGGTCGAGCTTGCCGCTCACGATCACCGCGCTGTCGGCCTGCCAGAGCGCCTTCGTCTGTTCCAGCGTCCGCGGGAAGACCACGACCTCGATCGTGCCGCTGGAGTCCTCCAGCTCGGCGTAGGCCATGCTCCGGCCGTTGCGGGTGGTGATGACGCGCACGCTGTTGATGATGCCGCCCATCGTCACCTTCTGGCCGACGACCTCCTCCGTGATCTGGTCGACGGTATGGCTCACCCGTTCTAGCAACTGGGCGGCCATGGCGTTCAGCGGGTGCTGCCCCAGGTAGACGCCGAGCAGCTCGCGTTCCCAGGCCAGACGCTCCTTGAGCGTGGCCGGGTCTTGCTCCGGCGGCGGGACGTTGAACAGGGCCGGGGCAGCCGGCGCTTCCCCGCCGAACAGGCTGACCTGCCCCGCCGCCGATTTGCGCTGGGCCTGCTGGGCCAGGCCGACCATCCGCTCCATTTCCTTGAGCAGATGCAGCCGGTCGCCGAAGCTGTCGAGCGCGCCGGCGCGGATCAGCGACTCCAGGGTCTTCTTGTTGACGGCGCGCATGTCGATCCGGCCGCAGAAATCCTCGGCGCTCGTGAAGGGGCCGTGCTGCTTGCGCTCCTCCACCAGCCCTTCGACGGCGCCGCCGCCGACGTTCTTGATCGCGGACAGACCGAAGCGGATGGCGCCGTTGTCCACGCTGAAGTTGACGTCGGAGTCGTTCACGCTCGGCGGCAGGACGGCGACGCCCATGCGCCGGCACTCGGCGATCGCCGCCGCCACGTCCTCGCTGTCGCCGACGCGCGAGCAGAGCACCGCCGCCATGTATTCGGCGGTGAAGTGGGCCTTCAGGTAGGCGGTGCGGTAGGTGATGTGGGCGTAGCCCATCGCGTGCGCCTTGTTGAAGGAGTAGCGCTGGAACGGTTCGAAGAGCCGCCACAGTCCCTCCGCCAGCTCCGCCGAGTAGCCGCGGGCGATGGTCCCGGCGACGAAGGGCTCCTTGTTCTTCTGCAGCAGCTCGGCGTTCTTCTTGGCGATCGCCTTGATGAACTTATAGCCCTGCTCCGTCGTGAACCCGGCGATGTTGATGGCGATCGCCATGACCTGCTCCTGGTAGACGATCACGCCGTAGGACTCGGCAAGGATCGGCTCCAGATCCTTATGGAGATAGATATCGTCGATCTTGCCGTTCTTGGCGGCGATGAACTTGGGGATGTTATCCATCGGCCCCGGTCGGTAGAGGGAGATCATGGCGGAGATGTCGCCGATGGTGGTCGGCTTCAACTCCTTCAGGTACTTGCGCATCCCCGCCGATTCCAACTGGAAGAGGCCGGTCGTCTCGCCGGTTTGCAAGAGCGCGAAGGTTGCTTCGTCGTCGTAGGGCAGCTCTTTGATGTTGATGTCCACCCCGCGCGTCTGCTTGATGAACTTCACCGCGAGGTCCAGGTTGGCGAAGTTCGCCAGCCCCAGGAAGTCCATCTTGAGCAGCCCGACCTCCTGCAGCCAGGTGCTTTCGTACTGGGTGATGACGTTGCCGTCCTTCGCCCGCTGCAGCGGCACCATGTCCATCAATGGCTCGCGGGAGATGACGACGCCGGCCGCGTGCACGGAGGCGTTGCGCGCCAGCCCTTCCACCTTGCGCGCCGTGTCGAGCAGCCTCTTGACCGCCTGGTCGCTCTCCGCCAGCGTCCGCAGCTCCGTCGACTCGGCCAGCCCCTGGTCGATCGTCACCTTCACGCCGTTGGGGATCAGCTTGGCCACCCGGTCGACATCGCCGAAGGGCATGCCCAGCGCCCGGCCGACGTCGCGGATCGCCGCCTTGCCGAGCATGGTGTTGTAGGTGATGATCTGGGCGACGTGGTCGGCCCCGTACTTCTGCTTGACGTATTCGTAAACCTCGCCGCGGCGGTCGTCCGGGAAGTCGAGGTCGATGTCCGGCATCTCGTGCCGGTCGGGGCTGAGGAAGCGTTCGAACGGCAAGTTGTAGCGGATCGGGTCGACGTCGCTGATGCCGATGACGTAGGCGACCACCGAGCCGCCGACCGAGCCGCGCGGCTCGGCCATAATCCCGTGCTGCCGGGCCCAGAAGGTGAAGTCGGCCACGATCAGGATGTACTGGGCGAAGCCCAACTGGCAGATGACGTCGAGCTCGTACTGCACGCGCTGGCGCAGCGCGTCGTCGATCCGGCTGTAGCGTTCCGGCAGCCGCTGCATGGTGAGCTCGCGGAAGTAGGACTCGGCGGTGTGGCCCTCCGGCAGGGCGAACTCGGGCAGGGCCGTGCGCCCGAACTCCAGCTTCAGGTCGCAGTTGTCGGCGATGCGGCAGGTGTTCAGCAAAGCTTGGGGAACTTCCGCGAAGAGCGCGGCCATGGCGGCCGGGCTCTTCAGGTAGAACTCCTGGGTGCTCATGCGCATGCGCTTGGTGTCGTCCACCGTCGTCGCCGTCTGGACGCACAGCAAGATGTCCTGGGCGTCGGCGTCCTCGGCCTGGACGTAATGCACGTCGTTGGTGCAGACCAGCGGCAGTCCCTCGCGCCGCCCGTGTGCCACCAGGAAGCGGTTGATCTGTTGCTGCTCGGGGATCTGGTGGTCCTGCAGCTCCAGGTAATAGCCTTCGGGACCGAAGGTGTCGCGGAACCAGCCGATGGTCTGCCGGGCCTCCTCCTCGCGCCCCTGAAGCAGCAACTGCGGCACCTGGGCGCCGAGGCAACCGGAGAGCGCCACGATCCCCTCGTGGTGCTCCGCCAACAGGTCCAGATCGACGCGCGGTGTGTAGTAGAAGCCGTCGAGGCTCGCCTTGCTCACCAGCTTGATCAGGTTGCGGTAGCCGGCGGCGTCACGCGCCAGCAAGGTGAGGTGGTAGGGGCTGGAGTCCAGCTTCGGCTGGCGATCGGTCATCTTGCGCTGGGCGCAGTAGACCTCGCAGCCGACGATCGGCTTGACGCCGGCGCTCTGGGCCGCCTGGTAGAAGTCCAGCGTCCCATGCATCACGCCGTGGTCGGTCAAGGCGAGGGCGCCCATGCCGTGCGCTTTGGCTTGGGCGACCAGCTCGTCGATCCGCGCCAGCCCGTCGAGCAGGCTATATTCGGAATGAACGTGTAAATGCGTGAAATCCGGCATTCCCGATCTGTCCCTCTCCCTTGCGCCGCAGTCTACCGACGCTCA
>JAICXR010000081.1 GCA_025980355.1 Chloroflexota bacterium
GTCGGCCCCGACTGCTGGTTCCACACCAATTACATCGGCGATTCGGTGATTGGACCGGGCAGCACGTTCGGGGCCGGCATGGTGACCGCCAATCTGCGCCACGACCATGGCCGCGTGTTCTCCGTCGTGCGGGGCGAGCGCATCGACAGCGGCCGCGACAAGCTCGGCCTGGTCTGCGGCGCCCATACCGCCTTCGGCGTGCAGGCAGCGTCGATGCCCGGCGTCAAGGTGGGTGAAGGCAGCCAGGTCGGCCCCGGCATCATCCTCTATCGCGACGTGCCCGAACGCCGCCGCCTGCTGCTGCGGCAAGACGTGGTGGAGGGGGACCTCCGGGGACCCTCCGGGTGCTGACCTCCTCCCAGCGCCGGGGAAGAGGTCAGGAGGAGAGGTCTTCCCTCACGCTCAACCTCGCGCGCTCTGCTCCGCGGCAAGCGTGGATCAGGCCGGAGAAGGAGGGATGGACCTGGAACCGTTGGGAGGCGAAATAGAGGACGGCCCAGCCCAACCCGACGCCCATGAGCAGATTGACCACCCGATACAGCAACGTCGCCGCCGCCGCCGGACCGGCTACCAGGCCCATCTTCGTCAGCACGAGGGTACTGATATCCTCGTTCGCCCCCACGCCGCCGGGTAGGGCCGAAATGGTCCCCACCGCGCTGCCCAGCCCGTAGATCGCCAGGGCGTCCGGCCAGGTGAGCTGCGTCACGCCGACCGCGAAGAGGGCGATGTAGAAACCGGTGCCGGCCGCGCCGATCGCCAGCATATCGAAGACAGAGCCCCAGATCGCCGCCTTGCTGCTGGCGATCAGGACAAAGTGCCGCTGCACCTCGGCAAAGGTCGGCACGTGGCCGCGTAACAGCGGGATGCGCGCCGCTAGCCCGAGTCCGAAGCGGCTCAGATCGCCGTGCAGAAACGCCGCCGCCGTGCCGCCGGAGAAGATCAAGGCCAGGAAGAGCAGGAGCCCGGCATAGTGGTAGAAGGGCAACCCCGGCAGGGCCGCCGGCAGGACGAGGACGCCGAACACCAGTTCCTGCACCAGGATCGTGGCCGCCGACTGCCGAATCAGCGTGCCGTGCTGGCTGCGCTGCAAAACCGGCAGCAGAAACTGACCACCAGGCACGAGGATGACCGATTGGGAGGCGGTAAAGAGCAACACAGAGTCGAGGAGGGAGTTGGGCGCATCGATCGCCGACAGTAACAGATGCCAGCGGATGGAACGCAGCAGCAGGCCGATGAGGCCGCAGCCGAGGATCGGCAGAATCAGCCAGAGATTCGCGTGTTGCAGGGCCAGGGCGAGATTGGCCGGGTTGACGGCCTGGACCAACAGGCCCAGGAGCAGCACCATCGCGAGCCAGGGGAGCCAGGCGCGAACGTATCGCCAGAGGCGGCTCCGCATGGTGACCTCCCATCTCCCGCCGATAATCCAAGTGTACCGTTCGGGCCACGGGAATCACCTGAACGGTTGGGCCACCCACAATGGGTGTATCGATGCCACCCAATCGCCGGAGCGGGTGTACGGCTATGCCAGGCGGACACGGCGGCGACGCCCCGGCCGACACAATATCTGGTACAAATCGGAAGCGCCGACACAAGATATAGTGTAGTAGACGGTGGTTGCGGCGCCCGGCCGGAACGCAGCGCGAGGGAGCGAGCAACATGGTACTGGCGGAATATCCGACGATGGCGACGGTGCGGGCGCGCGACACATCCGCTCAGCCCCTCTCCAATGGCGCGCCGTTTCCGAACGAGCTCGCCGAGTTCGTGTTCGTGCGCACCTACGCCCGCTGGGACGCCGAACAGGGTCGCCGGGAAAACTGGGAAGAGGCCGTCGACCGCGTCCTCGCCTTCCTGCGCGAGACGGCCGGGGACGCCATCAGCGCCGAGGAATGGGCGGAGGCGCGCCAGGCCATGCTCAACCACGGTCTGCGCCCCTCCTCCCGTTTGCTGGCCATGGCCGGCAAGGCCGCCCGCATCAACCCGATCACCGCCTACAACTGCAGCTACTTGCCAATCGACTCGATCGAGTCGTTCGCCGAAGTGCTGTACATCCTCATGGCCGGCACCGGCGTCGGCTTCAGCGTGGAGCGTCGCTACGTCGACCAGTTGCCCGTGGTACAGCCGCAACGGGGCGGCGAGGTCGCCACACACGTCATCCCCGACGACACGGAAGGCTGGGCGGACGCCCTCAAGCTGGGCCTCGCCACCTGGTATGCGGGCGGCGACATCCGCTTCGACTACCACCTGATCCGGCCGGCCGGGGCGCCGCTGTTGACCAAGGGCGGCCGCGCCTCCGGTCCCGAGCCGTTGCGCGGCCTGCTCGATTTCACCCGCGACCTGTTGCTGGGCGCCCAGGGCCGCAAGCTCACCAGCCTGGAGTGCCACGACATCGCCACCAAGATCGGCGACGTCGTCGTCATGGGCGGCGTGCGCCGCAGCGCCGAGATTTCCCTCTCCGACTTCGACGACCTGGCCTTGCGCCACGCCAAGGACGGAGAGTACTGGAACACCGCGCCGCACCGCGCCATGGCCAATAACAGCGCGGTCTACGAGGTGCGCCCCACCTGGGAGCAATTCCAGGAAGAGTGGCAGGCGCTGGCCGCCTCCGGCACCGGCGAACGCGGCATCTTCAACCGCGCCGCGGCGCGCGCCCTGCGCCCAAGCCGGCGTCAGGACGCGGAGTTTGGCACAAATCCGTGCGGCGAGATCTCCCTTCGGCCCTACGAGTTCTGCAACCTCAGCGAAGTCGTGGCGCGCGTCGACGACACGCCGGAGACCCTGGCCGACAAGGTCCGGCTGGCGACGCTCATCGGCACGGTGCAGAGCATGCTGATCGACTTCCCGTATCTCCGGCCGCAGTGGCGGGAGAACTGCGCCGAAGAACGGCTGCTCGGTGTCAGCGTCACCGGTCAGTTGGATTGCCCCACGTTCTGGCAGCATCCGGAGCTGATGGCGGAGTTGCGCGATCTCGCCATCGCCGTCAACGCCGACTACGCGCGGCGCCTCGGCATCAACGCCTCGGCGTCCATCACCTGCGTCAAGCCTTCCGGCAACGCCAGCCAGATGGCCGATTGCGCCTCCGGCATGCACCCGCGCTACGCCGACTACTACGTCCGCCGCGTCCGCGTCTCCACCACGGACCCGCTCTACCGCCTGATGCGCGACGCCGGCGCGCCGCTGCACCCCGAAGTCGGCCAGACGGCGGAGAACGCCACGACCTGGGTCGTCGAGTTCCCCGTCAAAGCGCCGGACGGGGCAATCACCCGCCACGCGATGACCGCCCTGGAACAGTTGGAGTACTGGTTGGCCGTGAAGGAGCACTTCACCGAGCACAACCCGTCGCAGACGATCTACGTCGGGCCCGACGAGTGGGACAGCGTCGGCCGCTGGGTCTACGACCATTGGGACCGCATCGGCGGCCTCTCCTTCCTGCCCCGCTCCGAGCACGTCTACCAGTTGGCCCCCTACGAGGACATCACCGCCGAGCAATATGCGGCCCGCCTGGCGGCGTTCCCGACGATCGATTACAGCCTGCTCTCGCTCTACGAGCTGGAAGACCGCACCGAGGGCACGCGCGAGTTCGCCTGCACCGGCGATCGCTGCGAGTTGAACTGACAATTCCGGGGAGACCCGCTGATTGGTGGGAGCACCGGACCGTGAATCCCCCGGCCCGGTGCTGGCTCGACCGCAGTACACTTGCAGCACACTTGCAGGGCCTGCTGGATTGAGAGGAGCGACACCGTGCGTTTGGGGATCGACAGTTATAGCCTCAAGGACCAGGGCTGGGACGCCTTTCAGATGCTGGACTACTCGGCCGGCATCGGGCTGGACAACGTGCATTTCTCGGAGCGTGGCAACTTCGCCTCGCTGGAGCCGGAGTACCTCCGGCGGCTCAAGGCGCACGCCGATGAACTCGGCCTATCGGTCGAGGTCGGCATGGGCAGCTTCAATCGCTACGCCGTCTCGTTCAAACCGGGGCTCGGCAGCGGCGAGCAGCAGTTGGCCGACATGATCGGGGCCGCGTCGATCATGGGGTCGCCGGTGGTGCGCTGCTTCATGGGGATGGAAGTGGACCGCACCGGTACCGTGCCCTTCGCCGAACAGTTAGACGAGTGTGTCCGCACGCTGCGCGCCGTGGCGCCGAGAGCGCGCGATGCCGGGATCAAGATCGGTGTCGAGAACCACGGCGGCGTCGACCTGCTGGCGCGGGAGCTGCGCGATCTGATCGAGACCGTCGGGACCGACGTCGTCGGCGCTTGCCTCGACACCGGGAATCCCGCCTACGGCGCCGAGGACCCGCTGCTCTCGGCGGAAATCCTGGGTCCGTATACGGTCACCAGCCACGTCCGCGATACGCGGATCTGGGCCGATGAACGGGGCGCTCAGGCCCAATGGACGCCGCTCGGCCAGGGCAATGTCGATCTGCGCGGCATCCTAGCAATCTTGCAGGCCCAGGTGCCGACGGTGCCGGTCGACCTGGAGATCATCACCGGCCGCGGCCCGAAAGCGCTCCCATATTTCGACCGCTCCAGCAAGTTCTGGACGGTCTATCCCCAGATGCTCGCGCAGGACTTTGCGCGTTTCGTCGCCCTCGCCGCCAAGGGTGCGCCCGGCGCATTGGAGCAGGTGACGGCGGACGGCAACCCGGCGACCCAGCCGGCCGACCTGCGCCAGGCGCTTCGTGACCAGCAACGGCGACATTTCGAGGAGAGCGTGCGCTACGCCAAAGACGTGCTCGGCTTGGGCGAGCGCAAGGGGTAGCGCCACCGGCACTGGTATACTCGGTCGGTGATCACTCCGCTTCCTACCGCGTCCCCCGGTCGCGGCCCGGCCGGGGCCCTGGCCCGTGATCCGCTGCGGGTGGCCTGGACCGTCATCTGGTTGAGCCTTGGCGTATTCCTCGTGCTGCTCGCGGCGGCCGTCGGCGCCGGCGCCCACTACGTGGCCACGGCATTGCAGCCCCAGGCGGCGGCGCTGACCAGCGCCACCGGCACGGTCCTGGTCAGCAAGCCGACCTACCCGCAGCCTTTCGCCGCCCAGCCCAATCAAACGCTCCAGGCGGGCGATAGCATCCAGACGGATACCAACTCCAATGCCACGGCGGTGCTGCAATTCTCAGACGGCAGCACGGTCATGCTCGAGCCCGGCACGCAGTTGCGCCTGACCACGCTGCGCAGTAATCGCTACACCGTACTGTCCGGCCCGCGCCGCATGATCCGGCTGGAACTGCAGACGGGCAAACTGGAGGCCACCGTCACCAGGTATCCCGCCAACGGTTCACTGTTCCAGGTGAGCTCCTTGGGCAGCGCCATCACCATCGTCGACGGCACGACGGACGTGTGGTTGAGCCAGCCGCGCACCAGCGCACCGATCCCCGCCGCCACGCCCGCCTCGGCCCCCTTCACGAACAGTTGCTGCGCCACCCAGGTGCTGACGCAGAGCGGCAGTGCACTGGTCCAGGCTCCGGGCGGCAACGCCACCCTCCAGGGCGACGAACGGGCGACCGTGCCGATGGGCGGGGCGCCGTTCATGGCGCCCCACGCCAACTGGGACCTGCTGGTGAACCCCACTTTGCAGCCGGGGAAGAACGGCTATCCCGACGTCTGGGAGCCCACGCCACCGTCCTTCGACCTCACCGACGGCACCCCCCAGAACCACGTCGCCATGGCTGGCGGGGCCCAGCCCTACGTGCATCTCTGGTCCACCAATTCGCAGGAGCACCACGAGAGCCTCTCCTTCCGCCAGGAACTCGATCGCGATGTGCGCGACTTCCTGAACCTCGACCTGGAAGTGAGCTTCAAGATCAACGCCCAGAGCCTGTCCGGCGGCGGGTATGACGGCACCGAGTATCCGTTCCGGGTCGCCGTCGACTATTTCGACGCCAAGGGGGACGAGCAGACCTGGTTCCAGGGTTTCTACATCGTCCCGCCGTCCGGCAACTCGACCGTCCGCGCGGCCGTGCAGGTGCCGGTCGGCCAGTGGTATCCCCAGCAGGCCGGCGACGGCGTGATGCGGCTCAGCACGCTGCCCGATCCGCCCGTCTACATCAAGTGGGTGGAGTTCTCCGCCTCCGGGCACGACTTCGACACCGACGTCCGCGAGGTCCGGCTGCTTGCCCAGTGAGCTCCGCTCGGTCGATGCACCTGCCGGACCGGCACCGGACACTTCCCTCAACGTGGGAAGTCCTCTACAATACTGCGCAGACGACCGTTGGACGGGACGGCCGGGCGAAGGAGCACGACGCTGAAGCTGTGTGGGGTTGAGGAGATGCGGACCTGGGAACAGGCCGCCGTCGACCAGGGAACCGCCGTTGCAGAATTGATGCAACGGGCCGGACGCAGCATTGCCGGTGTCGTCCTGGCCGAACCGCGCTGCCTGGACCCCGTGCTGGTCCTCGCCGGCCCCGGCAACAACGGCGGCGACGCCCTGATCGTCGCCGAAACGCTGCTGGCGAACGGTCGCCGTGTGCAGGCGGCGCTGTGGCGGCGCGCGGCGACGGCCGTTCCGCAACCACCGAGCGTCCCCGTCACCGACGTCGACAGCGACGGGCTGGCGACGCTCCGGGAGTGGCTGCAAGACGCCGGCACCGTCGTGGACGGGCTGCTCGGTACCGGCCGCAGCCGACCGCCGGAAGGCACCCTGCGCGAGGTCCTGCAGGCGCTCGCGCAATGCCGCGCCCAGCCGGGGCGGCCGGTGGTGGTCGCCGTGGACCTGCCGAGCGGCACGGACGCGGACACCGGCGCGGCGGACGAGACGGCGGTGGAGGCGGACATCACCGTCGCCCTGGGCTGCGTCAAGGGCGGCACGCTCGTCTTCCCCGCCGCGGAACGGGCCGGCGACGTGCGGGTGGCGGATATCGGCCTGCCGGCGTCCGCCGCGCCGCACAGCGGCCGGACGATCGATCTCGATGTAGTGGCTGGCCTGGTACCCCGCCGAGCGCTCGACAGCAATAAGGGCAGCTTCGGTCGCGTGACCGTCATCGGCGGCTCGGAACAATATACCGGCGCCCCGGCGCTCGTCGCCCGCGCGGCCGGCCGGGTCGGGGCAGGGCTGGTGGCCGTGGCCATGCCGCGCTGCGTGCATACCATCCTCGCCACGAAACTGGATGAAGCGATCTTCGCGCCCCAGCCCGACCACGACGGCGCCCTGGCGCTGGCGGCGGCCGACGGCCTGGCGGCGCTGGCGCGCTCCTCTCCGGCCGTAGCGATCGGGCCGGGCTTGAGCCAGGCGGCCGAGGCGCCGCAAGCGATTCGGACGCTACTGCAGCAGCTCCAGGCGGACCCCGGCAAGGCCCGCCTGGTGATCGACGCCGACGCCCTCAACGCGCTGGCCCAGCAACCGGAGTGGTGGGAGCACATCCCGGCGGGCTGCGTCCTCACGCCCCACCCCGGCGAAATGGGGAGGCTCTGCGGCAGCGATGCCGGCCAGGTGCAAGCCGACCGCATCGGCGTGGCCCGGGCGGCAGCGGCGCGCTGGCGGCAACACGTGGTGCTGAAGGGGGCGCATACGATCGTCGCCTGCCCGGACGGCCGCTGGTGGCTCCTGCCGATCGCCAACGCCGCCCTGGCGACCGCCGGCACGGGCGACATCCTCTGCGGGACGATCGCCGGCCTCCTCGCGCAGGGCTTGGAACCGGGCGACGCCGCCGTCTGCGGCGTCTGGACCCACGGCCAGGCCGGGCTCGCCGCCGCTCACCGGTACGGCGATGCCGGCGTCCTGGCCGGCGACCTCCTGCCGGAACTGCCGCGGGCCCTGCAACGGGCCCGGGAGGGGGCTCGCCGCGATGGGTAGCGCGCCGGCAATGCATGACACGCGAAAGATGGCTGACAGGAAAGGGGGAACGCAAGTGGCGCAGCAACGCATTCTCGTTGTCGACGATCACGCCGCGATCCGCGCTCTATTGAAGAACCTCCTTGAAGAGGACGATTTTCAGGTGTTGGAGGCCCAGACCGGCCGCCAGGCACTGACCATCATCGAGCAGCAGCGGCCCGACCTCGTCCTCATGGACATCAAGCTGCCGGACATCACGGGCATTGAGGTGTTGCAGCAATTGAAGACGCGCGGCGTCAAGTCGAATGTGATCTTGATGACCGCCTACGGGACCTCCAATCTGGTGATTCGGGGCACGGAACTCGGCGCTGTCGATTACGTGCCCAAACCTTTCCAGGACCTCGACAAATTAGTGGATTTGGTCCGCCAGCACCTGAGCTATGACAAACACGATGACGGCGAGACCGTCCGCGAGGTCCTCGATCGTGATCCGAAGAACAAGATCATCGGCAACAGCCCCCGCATGGTGGACGTGTTCAAGATGATCGGCCGGATTGCCCCGAGCGAGGTCACGGTGCTGATCACGGGCGAGACCGGCACCGGCAAAAACCTGGTGGCCGCCGCCATCCACAACTTCTCCTCGCGTCGGCTCGGCCCGTACGTGGATGTGGCGTGCGCCGCTTTGCCGGAGACGTTGCTGGAGAGCGAGCTCTTCGGGCACGAGAAGGGCGCCTTCACCAACGCCGTCACCATGCGCAAGGGCCGGTTCGAGCTGGCCGACAAAGGGACGATCTTCCTCGATGAGATCGGCGAAATGACCCTCTCCACGCAGAAAAAGCTCCTTCGCGTGCTCCAGGACAAGTCCATCGAGCGGCTCGGTTCCGGCGTCGCCAAGCCGGTGGACGTGCGGGTCGTGACCGCGACCAACAGGCCGCTGGAGGAGGACATTGAGGCCGGCCGGTTCCGCGAAGACCTCTACTACCGCCTCAACGTGATCGCCATCCATATGCCGGCCCTGCGGGAGCGGATGGAAGACATCCCGCTCCTGGTCGATTACTTCCTCGACAAGTATCGCCTGAACGCCAGTGCGCCACCGACGGCCATCAGCCAGCAGGCGATGGCCCGCCTCACCGAGCACCAGTGGCCGGGCAATGTGCGCGAACTCGAGAACGTGATCCAGCGCGCCGTGACGCTCTCCGGCGGGCGCACGATCACGCCCGACCACTTGCGCCTGGCGCCATTGAGCGAAGGGCGCCGTGAGACTCTGCGCCCGCCATCGCGGGGCAAAACGCTCCCGGAGTCGCTCGCCATGCTAGAGCGCCAGATGATCGCCGAGGCGCTCAGCTTCGTGCAGAACGACCTCGCGGAGACGGCGAAGTTGCTGGGTATCACGCCCGCCTACCTGACGAAAAAGATGCAGCAGTACGGCATCAGCGTGCCGCGGGCATCCGGTAGCGGCGAAGGCAGTTAGCGCAATGCCAGCGCCGAATGACACCCTCCCCTTGGACATAACGCTGCGGGAAGTGGTCGCCGCGCAGGTGCTGATCTCCTCCGGTGAGCGCGTCGACGCCGAGGCGCTGGAATCGCTCAACCGGAAGCTGGACGCGCAACTGGACGCCTTTCGCCGTCACCTGGGGACCGTGCGGTTCGGCGCCGTCCTCAAGAACGCCTGGCGGCGCGGCGAACCACCGGCAACCGACGAAGAGGATAGGACGTAACGATGCCCGGCGTTGACGGTGGCACCCCCTACGGTGCCGAGGACCTGGAGCGCTTCGCGACCGCTTTGCTCTTGCGGGTAGGCGTGTCCGCCGACGATGCGGCGCTCACCGCCGGCTCCCTGATCGAAGCGAACTTGCGCGGCGTGGACACCCATGGCGTCACGCGCGTGCTCGTCCCCTATATCCGGCGGCTGCAGGCGGGCGTGACGAAAGCGCAGACGGACGTCGCCGTCGTGCGGGACGCACCGGGCGCCGCGTTGATCGACGGCAAGAACAGCATCGGCCAGGTCGTCGCCTCGCGGGCCATGCGCCTGGCGATCACGAAGGCAAAAGGGACCGGGTCGGCCTGGGTCGGGGCGATGCACTCCAACCATTTCGGCACGGCCGCCTTCTACGCCCTCATGGCCGTCGAGCAGGACATGATCGGCATCGTGATGACGAACGGCATCGCCTCCGTCGCGCCGACCGGTGGCCGCGCCGCGATGCTGAGCACGAACCCCATCTCTTTCGCCATCCCGGCGGGCGATGAGCCACCGGTAGTCGTCGATATGGCCACCAGCGTCGTGGCGCGCGGACGCATCATGCTCTATGACAAACAGGGCTTGCCCTTGCCGGAAGGTTGGGCGCTGGACGAATCGGGCCGGCCGACGACCGACGCCGGAGCGGCACTCCGCGGCACGTTGCTGCCCTTCGGCGGCTACAAAGGCTACGCCCTCTCCCTCGTCATCGATCTCCTCTGCGGCGTCATGACCGGGGCCTTGTTCGGCTCCCACTTCTTCGGCCCCCTGGCGGAGGATATGGAGCACCCGATGGACGTCGGCCATATGTTCGGCGTGA
>JAICXR010000275.1 GCA_025980355.1 Chloroflexota bacterium
CGGGACTCCAACGTCCCGGCGAGATCAAGCAGCCGCTCAATGCCGTCTCGTCCCAGGTCGTCCACGCCTACAAGATGCTGCACCACATCCTCCCGCCACCATGGTAGCCGCATTGCACGGCTGTTGTCACCTGGCGTACCCTCGCTCGTCCGCGCCCCGCAGGCGGGACAGCCGCTCCGCCTGTTCGCCCTCCCAGCCCAGGCTGCCGGACCGGTAATAGCGATGGTCGGTCAGGGTTTCCGGCAAATGGTGCTGGGCGACGAAGTGCTCCGGGTGGTCGTGGGCATAGCGGTAGTCGCGGCCGTTGCCCATAGCCCGGTCCAGGGCGGTGACGGCATTCCGCAGGTGCAACGGCACCGGCTGGTTCAGCGTGGCGCGCACGTCGTCAAGCGCCGCCGCGTAGGCGGTCAGCGCCGAGTTGCTCTTGGAGGCCAACGCCAGATAGAGCGTGGCTTCCGTCAGCGGCAGGTAGCCCTCCGGCATGCCGATGTTCTGGACGGCCTGATGCGCCGCCATCGCCAGCGGCAGGGCGTGCGGGTCGGCCAGGCCGATGTCCTCGCTCGCCAACAGCACCAACCGCCGGGCGACGAACAGCGGGTCTTCGCCCGCCTCCAGCATGCGGGCCAGCCAGTAGACGGCGGCATCCGGATCGGAGCCGCGCACGCTCTTGATGAAGGCGGAGATCACCTGGTAGTGCTGATCACCGGCCCGGTCGTAGAGCAGCGCGCGCTGTTGCAACGCCTCTTCGACCGCCGCCTTG
The DNA here is from genome assembly GCA_025980355.1 of Chloroflexota bacterium. GTDB lineage: Bacteria > Chloroflexota > UBA4733 > UBA4733 > UBA4733 > UBA4733. The sequence goes on from JAICXR010000275.1 coordinate 761, forward strand.
TCGATCTGCCGAACCCCCGCGGCATCGGGCGGGGTGGCGGCGACCGCCGACTCCAGGGCATTGAGGGCGACGCGGGCATCGCCGTTGGCCATCGCCACCAGATGGCGCAAGGCGTCGTCCACCAGGGTAACCTGTTCCCCGCCCAGCCCATGTTCCTTGTCGGCCAGGGCACGCCGAATCAACCGCTCCACGGCGGCATCATCCAGCGCTTCCAGTCGAAAGACCCGGCAGCGCGACAGGAGGGCGGCGTTCACGGAAAAGCTGGGATTCTCGGTGGTGGCGCCGATCAGCGTCAGGAGGCCGCTCTCCACCACCGGCAACACGGCATCTTGCTGGGCCTTGTTGAAGCGGTGAATCTCGTCGACGAAGAGGATGGTGCGCCGGTTGCTGGTCGCCCGGGCGGTGCGCGCCGTGTCCGCCGCCCGGCGCAGTTCGGCCACGCCGGCCGAGACGGCGCTGACACGAATGAACTGCGCCTGGGTGCTGCGGGCGATGACCTCCGCTAAGGTCGTCTTGCCGCTGCCCGGCGGCCCCCAGAGGATGATCGAGCCGAGCGTATCCTGCTCAATCGCCCGGCGCAGCATGCGACCCGACCCGATCAGGCGCTCCTGTCCGGCGAACTCGTCGAGGGTGCGTGGGCGCATCCGGGCCGCCAGCGGCGCGGCGGCGCTGTCCTCGATCCGGTCGACGACCGGTCCCATGTCCATCAGCGCCGGTTGCTCGGCCAGCGCCCGTGGCGCCCGGGGCGTGGCCATCGTGCGTCCTCCCTGCAGCTACCCGCGCCGACCCACGGCCGTCACGAGCTTCCATGCTACCGTGCCGGACCATCCCGCTACGGCTGCTCGGGCTCTCCTACCGGGACTTTACGTTACCCCGGCCGGCCCGGTTGCGTTGCGTCGGTGGGAGTTGCCAGGGCCGGGGCGCGGGCGTCCCGGCCGTGCCCTTGCGAAAACGCTAATGATAAGATCCTGGCTCTCCTATACCGCGCTCGGGTTGCCCGCCAAGGGCGGCTCGCCCCGGCGGTTGGCCAGCGTCGTCGGCCGCAGGTCGTAGAGGGTCTCGTCGCCCCGGAAGAAGCGCTCCAACTCGTCGACCATGAGCGCGAAGAAGCGCGTGCGGCTGGCGGCGGTGACCCCGGCGATATGCGGCGTTAGAAAGACGTTCGGCAACCGTTTGATCGGGCTATCGGCGGGTATCGGCTCGGGATCGAAGACGTCGAGCCCCGCCACAATGTCGCCTCGTTGCAGGCGCCGGATCAAGGCGTCCGGGTCGACGATCGGGCCGCGGGAGACATTCACAAAGGCCGTCCCCGCGCGTAGGAGGTCTAGCTCGCGCTGGCCGATCATGCGGCGCGTCCGGGGCGTGAGCGGCGCCAGGCACACCACGACATCGGAGGCGCTGAAGACGCGGTCCAACGACGTCAAGGTGAAACCAAGGGCATCCGGGATCTCCTTCGGGAGATAGGGATCGTGGACGAAGATCGGGCAACGAAATGGCTGCAGGAAGCTGATCAAGCGGCGACCGATGTGCCCGCAACCGATCAGGCCGACCGTCTTTCCGAATAGCTCGCCGTGTTGATGTCCGAAGTCCGATGTCGGGCGCCTATACGCTTCCGGGGCGACCATGTGCCGGAACTGCTCGCCGGCATTGCGGAGGCTGATGAGGATCAGCGCCAGCGCCCATTCCGCCACCGGGTACGAGGACCCATTGGTCGTGTCGACGGTGCGGATGCCCCGTTGCCAGGCGGCTTCGGCATCCAGCCGGCCGGCAAAGCGGTCGCCCTCCAGGTCGCCCAGGAAGCGCAAGCGGGGAGCGGAATCGAGCACGCCCTGGGTGATACGCGGCGCCCCGTGGCACACCACTATGGCGTCGGCATCCCGGACCGCCTCGACCAGCCGGAGGAGGCCGGGCGTCGGCCCGCGGTCGCCCGCTCCGTCCCTCTCCTCGGCGGCCAACCAGCGCCAGGTGGCGAACGTTGCCAGGCGCTCCAAATCGGCCGGGGCCAGGTAGCTATCGTGCGTCGCCTGGTTGCAAACGATCAGCACGTGCGGCCGAACGGTTTCGATGCTGCCCCCCTTCGTCACTGGGCCCCATGGTTTCCCTGACCGCGTTAGGAGCGACGTTCGCTCAGCAGGCGGTGCAGCGTGCCACCCAGGATACGCTCCTTGTGCTCTGCCGGGACGAACGGACAGTGGCGCCGGAAGGCTTCCAACGCCTGCTGGTACGTCATCGCTTTCCGAACCACAGGATAGTCCGATCCCCAGCAGAGGCGATCGGGCCCGAACGCTTCATACAATTGCTGGACAACCGGGGCGCAGTCCGCGTAGGGATACTCCCAGGACACGGCGGAGACGTAGTGGAAGCCCGACAGTTTGACGAAGATGTTCGGCACTGCCGCCGAGCGCAGGACCTCCGCCAACCTCGGTTGGGGCGGCGGCTCGCCGGCGCGTACCCCGGCCATGTGATGGCACAGGAACGGAATCGCGGGGAATCGTTCCGCCACCTGGCGTAGGACCGGGTGCAGGCCCGGCGAGCAAGCCAGGCTGACGATCTGCCGCAAGCGGTCGGCCGTCCGAAAGAAGGCCGTTCCTTCTTCGCCAAGGAACCAGGCGCCGTCGTCGCCTCCCTTGACGTAGTGGGTGAAGCCAACGTGCCCATAGCGCGCGACACTCTCCTCCAACCGTCGCGCCGCCCCCGCCGTATGGTACTTCTCCGTCCAGGAGCAATCGACATCGGCGAACTGATGCAGGCGGTTCGGGTAGCGCCGGACGCAGCCGGCCACATAGTCGTTGTTGTCGGCGTTATGGTCGATGCGCGCGGCCACGAGCACGGCCTGGTCGACGCCGTGCTGATCCATTTCGAAGAGCAACTGCTCCACGGTCCCCCGGCTGGTCGGGTCCGGCACCGCCGGCTGGTAGGGCCAGGTACGCCAGGCGTGACAGTGCGCGTCGATGATCATCTGTCCCCTGCTCTTTCAAGCCCTTCAACCTGGACGTTGGGATCAGGCGAGATGCTAGCGCGGAACCGGACGCTTGGGAAGACGAGGCCGGGTGCCCGCACTGCCCGTCCGTGCCCTACACTGGGCCCATGAGCGATGAGACGACGCCAACCGCCGACTACGACAGCCCGTGGAAGGAGGCGCTGGCGCGCTACCTGCCCGACGCCTTCGCCCTCCTCTTCCCGGAGGTCCGCACGCAGATTGACTGGCGGCGGGGTTACACGCTGCTGGACAAGGAGTTGCATCAAGTTACGCGAGATGCCGACCTCGGCCGCCGCCTGGCCGACACGCTTGTCAAGGTCTGGCGGACGGACGGGACGGACGCCTGGGTGCTGATCCACATCGAGGTGCAGGGCCAGCCGGAACGCGACTTCGCCCGGCGCATGTTCGTGTACTATTATCGCGTCTTCGACCACTACGAGCGCCCGATCATGAGCGTGGCGATCCTGGGCGACGAGCAGCCCGACTGGCGACCAGGCCGCTTCGGGCAGGAACTGTGGGGCTGCGCGGTGGAGTTGCGCTACCCCGTGGTCAAGCTGCTCGACTGGAAGGCGCGGGAGGCGCAACTGGCGGCAAGCGCGAACCCGTTCGCGGTGGTGGTGCGCGCCCACCTGGCGGCGCAGGCGACCGGGAGGGATGTGGCGGCCCGGAGCCGGGCGAAGCTGGGATTGATCCGGGGGCTGTACGAGCGGGGGTACGGGCGCGAGCAGATCCTGGAGCTGTTCCGGCTGATCGACTGGTTGATGGCCCTGCCGGCGGAGCAGGAGCGGCTCTTGTGGCAGGAGATTGCACAGATCGAGGAGGAACGACGGATGCCCTACATCACCAGCGTGGAACGCATCGGCCAGGAGCGCGGCGAACAGATCGGCCGGGAACGCGGCGAACAGATCGGCCGCCTCGATGGGGAACGGGCGATGCTGCGCCGGATGGTCCAAGGTCGCTTCGGAAGTGTCCCGGAGTCACTTGGGCGCACTATCGATGACGCCGACGAGGAGCGGCTCGGGGAACTGGCCGACCGGGTCGGCGCTGCGTCGTCGCTGGCAGACCTTGACTCGGCGCCGCACCAAGGGGAGTAGGAAGCGCAACCCGTGGTTGGCTGACCAAGCTGGCCCCACGGATATCTCCAGCCGTTTCCGGTTGGCGTCCACCCGGGCGTAACCGCCATCGCTCAGCGACCTGGTGCTTCAATCGCGCACCAGCAACGCGCCGAGGGACTGTTGGAGCGGCGCTACCAGATCGGCGACCGAGATGGATACCATCGAGGATCATTCCGACGTTATCGTCGAGCAACATGGCGGCGACCTTGTACATCACGGCGTGCGTGCTCGGGCCCGACGGCAGGCCATAGGTGCGACGGAGCGCATCCGTGGACAGCACGACCAGCGGCAAATGCGCCGCCAGGGAGGTGGCAATCTCCGTCTTGCCGGTGCAGGGCAGGCCCGTGATC
>JAICXR010000360.1 GCA_025980355.1 Chloroflexota bacterium
GCCGGCCAGACTCAGGCCGTCGGCGGCGCGCAGGACGGGCACGACGAGTACGTCGCTGCCCGGCTCCCGGCCGCCGTCGACCGCCACCGGGATGCCAATGTGGATCTCGCGATGGGCGAGGATGCCGTCGATCGTGAACGACACATTGATCGCCGGGTAGGCCCGCAGTGCCGCCGCGACCGCCTTCACCGCGAAGGGCAGGAAGGTCAGATCCACGCCGGTCCGGCGGCGGAACTCCTCGCGCACCGCTGCCCGCCGTCGCACGATCCCGGTCATATCCACCTCGAACACGGCGGTGGCATCAGGCACCTGCTGCCGGCTCTGCGTCAGCCGTTCCGCGATGATCCGCCGGGCGGCGGTGAGCGGGACGAGGGTCGCCTCGTTCGGCGGATGGGGGGATGGGGATGAGGAGATGGAGGGAACAGGGGCGCTGGCGAGGCCGGCGGCCGTCGAGACCGTGGAGGGAGATTGCAAGGCGGTGGCGGCAAGGTGCATTTCCAGATCATCGCGCCGGACGCGGCCGCCGAAGCCGGTACCCTGGATGGCGGAGAGCGTGACGCCGGCCTGCGCCGCCAGCCGGCGCACCAGCGGCGTGCTGCGCCGGCGCGCCGCGTCCTCGCGAGACTCGGGATGAGAGGATGGCCTATTGCCCGAAGTAGGCACTGATGGGCCGGCCGCGGCAGGGGCTCGGATTGGTCTCTCCTCATCCTCTGATCTACGGTCTCGCTCCGCTCGCCAGCGCCCCTCATCTCCCTGTTCCCGCTCAATCGTGGCGATTGGCGTATTCACCGGCACCGTCTGGCCCGGCTGAACGAGAATTTTGGCGAGGGTGCCGGCGGTAGGGGACGGGATCTCGGCGGTGACTTTGTCGGTGGAGACTTCGACCAGCGGCTCGTCCCGCCGAATCGCCTCCCCTTCGCCCTTGAGCCAGCGTTCGACGACGCCTTCGGTGACCGATTCGCCGAGCATGGGCATGATGACGGTCGTCGGCGCGGCCACGTCAGTACCGCGCTAACTGGCGCATAGCGTCCGCCACCCGCTCGGCGTTGGGCAGGAACGCGGCTTCCAATGGCGGACTGTACGGCATGGCCGGGACGTCCGGGCCGGTCACGCGCATGATCGGGGCGTCCAGGTATTCAAAGGCCGCTTCGCAGATCGTCGCCGCGATCTCGCCAGCCAGGCCGCCGGTCCGCGTGTCCTCGTGTACGACCAGGATCTTGCCCGATTGGCGGGCGGCCGTGAGCACGGCGTCGCGGTCCAGCGGTTGTAAGGTGCGCAAATCCAGCACCGCCGCTTCGATCCCTTCCGCCGCGACCCGTTCCGCCGCCTCTAAACAGGTGTGGACCATCAGGCCATAGCAGATCGCGGTCAGGTGCGTCCCCGCCCGCTTGATGTCGGCCCGGCCGAGCGGCACGGCGTCGCCGTCGGCCGGCACGTCGCCCTTGATCCGGCGGTAGGCGCCCTTGTGCTCGAAGTACAGCACCGGGTCGGGATCGCGGATCGCTGCCAGGAGCAGGCCGCGCGCGTCGGCGGGGGTCGACGGCGCCACCACCTTCACGCCGGGCACGTGGCAATAGAAGGCTTCCACGCTCTGCGAATGGTACAGCCCGCCGTGGACGCCGCCGCCAAAGGGGGCGCGAATGACGATCGGGCACCCCCACGCGCCGTTGGAACGGTAGCGAATGCGCGAGGCCTCGTTGACGATCTGGTCGAATGCTGGATGAATATAGTCCGCGAACTGCATCTCGGCGACGGGCAGGAGGCCATTCGCGGCGGCGCCGATCGCCACGCCGGCGATGCCGACCTCCGCCAGGGGCGTGTCGATCACCCGCTGCTCACCGTAGGCGTCCAGCAAGCCGCGTGTCGCGCCGAAAACGCCGCCGCGCACGGCCACGTCCTCCCCCAGCACGATCACCCGGGCGTCGCGCCCCATCTCCTCGAAGAGCGCCCCACGGATCGCCTCAAGATAGGTCTGGACGGGCATCCGGTTCCTCCGCATAGACGTGACGCGCCAGTGTCGCCGGGTCGGGCAGGGGCGCCGCCTCCGCCGCGCCGGTCGCCTCCTCGACCGCCTCGGCCACCTCCCGGCGCAACTGGTCGTCCGTCGCCGCGTCGAGCAACCGCTCTTCCTCCAGGAAGCGCTTCAGGCGGTCGATGGGGTCGCGGCGCCGCCACTCCGCCACTTCCTCGCGGGAGCGGTAGGCGCGATCGTCGTCGTCGCTGGTGTGGGGCACGACGCGGTAGGTGCGCGCCTCGATGAGCGTCGGCCCCTCCCCCGCCCGCGCCCGGACCGCCGCCTCGCCGACGGCGCGCCAGACGGCGATGGCGTCATTGCCGTCGACGGAGACGCCGGGGATGCCGTAGCCGGCGGCGCGGTCGGCGACGCTCTTGACCGCCATCTGCCGCTCCGCGCGCTCGGAGATGGCGTACCCGTTATTCTGGCAGAAGAAGATCACCGGCAAACGCTGCACGGCGGCGAAATTGACGCCTTCGTGGAAATCCCCCTTGCTGGTCGCCCCTTCGCCGAAGCTGGCGAGCGCCAGATCGTCTTCGCCGCGAAGCTTACTGGCCAGGGCAATGCCGGAGGCGTGCGGGATCTGGGTGCCGACACTACTCGAACCGGTGAAGATGCGCAGTCGGCGGTCGGAAAAGTGCTCCGGCATCTGGCGTCCGGCGCAGGCCGGGTCGTCCGCTCGGGCGAACGCGCCCAGCATGATGTCGCGCGGGGTCACCCCGATGGCCAGGGCGGTCGCCAGGTCCCGGTAATAGAGCGCGAAGAAGTCCCGCCCCGGCCGCAACGCCGCCACCATCCCCACCTGCGCGCCTTCGTGGCCCTGGCAGGGCACCATAAAGGGGATGCGACCCTGGCGGTTCAAAGCGAACATCCGCACGTCGAGGGCGCGGGACAGCAGCATGCTGCGATACATCTGTTGCAACGCGCCGGCATCCGGCAGCGTACGCACCTGGGGGTTGGCTAGCACGTCGGGCGGATTCACACTGCGCATCCCACCGAGATGTCCTCCTCACCATGGCGGCGTTGGCGGGCCCGGGGGGTACGCCCGGCCCGGCCTTCCGTTGGTAGGGTACCATTGCTAGGCAGCATCTCCCGTCTGTCAACGGGCAGCGATGGGGTCGGGCATGGATCTGCGCAAGCGCCTCGTCTTCGTGACGCTGCTTGCCCTGCTGCTGGCAATTGTCGGCGCCAGCGCGATCACCACCTATACCTTGCAGCAGCAGTCGCAGCAGCAGTCGATCCTGAACCAGCAGCATGGCCTGGTCGGCGCCGGCAACATCGCCGTCAGCGGCATCATCGCCGACGAGCTCTCGCGCATTCAGGTTGCCGCCAAGGCGCTGGCGATCAACACCGATGTCCAGTCCGCTTTGCGCAATCGTTCGCCCGGGACGGTGCAAGATAACTTGCTGGAACCCTACCGCGTTTCCTCCCGGCTCACTTTCATCAGCCTCATCACGACGGAGCCGCTGAGCCAGATTGCCCAGGCCAAGGTGTTGAGCCCGCCCGAGCTGTCGTCGATCGCCCTGGTCAGCGATTCGCTCCGCCTGCAACAGGATCGGAGCGGCATCTGGGACGGGCCGCCCCGACCGGCCGACGCGCCCGTCCCCCAGGCGCCCTACGCCGTCGCCGTGTCGCCCGTCCTGGCCGGCTCCACCTTGCTCGGCGTCGTCGTCGTCGGACGCATCCTTGACAACACCTATGTCACCCAACAGCTCACCGCAAATCTTGGTGACTTCCAGGCGGCGATCGTCAGCAGCGGCCTCGTCGCCCTTGCCCTGCCCACGCAGCTGGAACACGCCTTTGCCGCCGCCGGCGCCCACCGGCCTTATCAGCCCCAAGTTCAGGCGGCGGCGCGGACCGTTCCGCTGCCCAACGATAGCTGGCATGCGGCGACCTGGCAGATCGGGAAGGCGCGCTATGTCGTCGTCACCCGGCCGTTGGGCTTCGGCAGCAAGGATCAACTGGCCATTGCCC
>JAICXR010000601.1 GCA_025980355.1 Chloroflexota bacterium
GTCGCTTCCGGCGCCTGCTCGATATCCACCGCCTGCCAGGTCGCCGGGCCGGTGCCGTAGGTCTCCACCGGCGCCGTGGCGGCGTTGGCCAGCGTGTTCGCCCCGGCGTCATCGGCGCAGAGGATCACGCGGCCGCCGGTCGGCGTCCGGGCCACGAATTGCTGGAAAGCGCCGATCAGTTGTTCGACACTGCCATAGTAGTCGAGGTGGTCGGCTTCCATGCTGGTGACGATGGCGCACCAGGGATCGAGGCTCAAGAAGCGCCGGTCGTACTCGTCCGCTTCCACCACGAACCAGGGGCCGGCCCCTGCGTGGCCGCCGACGCCGAGGTTGCGCACCTCGCCACCGACGATGAAGGTGGGATCGACGCCGGCCTGGGTGAAGATCCAGGCAAGCATGCTGGTGGTCGTCGTCTTGCCGTGGGTGCCGGCCACGGCGATCGTGCGCCGGCCCAGGCCGATCCGCCGTTCCAGTTCGGCGTTCTTGACGACGTCAATCCCGCGCCGACGGGCTTCGACGATTTCCGGATTGCCTTCCGGCACGGCGGAGGAGATGACGATCAGTCGGGCCGCACCGATATTTTCCGGCGCGTGGCCGACGACCACCTGCGCGCCGCGTTCCCTGAGGGAGCGCAGGGCGGGAGAATCCTGGACGTCGGAGCCGGTGACGGCGGTCCCTTGCGCCAGCAGCAGTTCGGCGGCTGACCGCTGGCCGACGCCGCCGATGCCGATGAAATGCACGGGGCCGGCGATCGGCGTCAACTCGGCCACGCTGTCCCCCGCACTCCCCCTACCCAGGTAGCATCGTAGCGCAGGGGAGGCGATGGGAGCGGCCGGGAATGGGCGGAAAGGGCTATCCGCGCTGCCAGGGCCAGTGCCGTTTCTCTTCTGGCGGCTCCGGGTTGCGCCGGGCCCGGACGTCCGCCGCCACCTCTTCGCGCAACCGCTCGATCACATCGCGGGGAACCTTCACCGGTCCCCGATTGAGGGCCGGGTCCTGCTGCTCCACCATCCGGCGGTACTCGTCGCGCGACGCGCTGCGCAGCCGCTCGTCCAGCAGCCGCTCCGCCAGACGCAGCTCTTCCGGGCTGAAGTCATCGACCGGGATCCCCATACGCCGCCTCCAGCGGAGCATGGTACCGCGTAACGATAAACGCCGGGGGAGAGACGTACGGGGCCGCAGACCGCAGGCGCGGCCCCGTACGTCTCGCCCGGACCAAACCGGGCTAGAAGTTCCTACTCGTTTCCTGATAGACGGGCGTGGCCGGCTGTTGGGGGAACTGGGCCGGGCCGGGGGCCGGCGCCGTCAAGGGGGCGTCGATGCGGGTGCTGCAGTAGGGGCAGGCGTTCCAGTCCTTCTGCAGCTCGGTGCCGCAGGTGGCACAGCGGCGCTGGATCAGGTCTGGAGCGAGATACTTGCGGTAGCCGCAGTGGGGGCACGTCGCCCACTGGCGCGAGACCGGGTGGTTGCAGGACGGGCAGAAGATGCCCTGCTCCACCGGCGCCGCCATGCGCCCGGGGCCGTGCCCCCGAAAGTTCATCGCCCGCCAGCGCGGCCCGTGGCCGCTGAAGGCGCGGAACAGCAGGTAGCCGGCGCCGACCATGGCAATCACCGGCAGGA
>JAICXR010000477.1 GCA_025980355.1 Chloroflexota bacterium
CCGGCCGCGAGTTCGCCGACCTCCTCCGCGCTTTGGATCTCCAGGCATGAACTATCCCCTCGTCGCCATCGTCGGCCGGCCCAACGTCGGCAAGTCCACCCTCTTCAACCGGCTGCTGGGCCGCCGCCTGGCGATCACCGAGGACGAACCAGGGACGACGCGCGACCGCCTCTACGGCACCGTCACCTGGCAGGACCGCAGCTTCACGCTCATCGATACCGGTGGGCTGGACCTCGACTCCGAGAGCGGCATCCTGGCCGCGATTCGGGGCCAGGCGCAACTGGCGATCAATGAGGCCGACGTGATCCTGTTCGTGGTCGATGTGCGCACGGGTTCGACGTCGACGGACCGCGACATCGCCAACATCCTGCGCCAATCGCCCAAGCCGACGATGGTGGTTGCCAACAAGGCAGAGAATGAACGCCGTCAGCTGACGTCGTCCGAATTCTACGAATTGGGCTTCGACGAGCTGATGCCGGTTTCCGCCTACCACGGCGTCGGCGCCGACGATTTGCTGGACTGGGTGGTCGAACACCTGCCGGCGATCGATGAGCCCGAGACGCCACCGGAGATCGACGAGTCCGAGATTCGCGTGGCGATCATCGGGCGGCCGAACGTCGGCAAGTCGTCCTTGCTCAACCGCCTGGTCGGTGAGGAACGGGTGCTGGTGAGCGACGTCCCCGGCACCACGCGCGACGCCACGGACACGCTCCTGGCGTGGAACGGCCGCAGCTTCCGGCTGATCGACACGGCCGGCATCCGGCGGCGGGGCCGGATCGAGCAGGGCACCGAACGCTACAGCGTGATGCGGGCAATGCGGGCGCTCGACCAGAGCGACCTCGCCTTGTTGTTGCTGGACGCCGTGGAAGGCATCACCGATGGCGACCTGCACATCGCCGGCTTCGCCCAGCAGCACGCCAAGGGGCTGATCGTCGTCGTCAACAAGTGGGACCTGGTGACCAAAGGCGTCACGACCACCGAGGACTACGCCCGCCACGTCCGCGAGCGCCTGGATTTTATGCCGTACGTGCCCGTGCTGTTCACCTCCGTGCTCACCGGCTACCACGTGCCGCGCATCCTGGACGAAGCGGCCCGCATCTGGGACGAGCGCCAGAAGCGGATCGGGACGCCGGAGCTGAACAACTTCGTGCGGGTGATCTCGGCGCGCCATACCTTCACCCAGCGCGGCAAGGCGTTGAAGGTCTTGTACGCGACGCAGGCCGAGGTCAACCCGCCGACCTTCGTCTTCTTCGTCAACGACGCCACGCTCGTCCACTTTGGCTACCGGCGTTTCCTGGAAAACGAGCTCCGTCGCGCCTTCGGCTTCCCCGGCACGCCGATCAAGATCGTGATCCGAGGCCGGCAAGAGGAGGGGGAAACGGCGTCGCCCCGGCGGCGAGCGCAGCGCTAGCGGATCAGAACCGCTTCGCTACGTCCATCCCCAGGACGACGACGACCGGGGGGCCGGCCGAGGCGGGGCGGTTGCCGGCGATCACCGTGGCACCCAATAGGTGGGCGACGTTGAAGGCGGCGTCGCGGGCGCTGGGCTGATAGAAGGTGACCGTGGTGCGCGCGGCCCCCGAACGGGAAGCATTGAGCGGCGCCGCCAGGCGGTAGCCGTTGCCGGCCAGGTATTGGGTGGCGCGTTCGGCCAGACCGGGGACGGTCGTGCCATTCTCCACCTGGACAACGATGGCGACCGCCGGTTCGACGCGGGGCTCGGGCGTGGCTGTCGGCGCGAGGCGCACCGGCTTCGGCGTCGGCGTTGCGGCTTCCACCGCTACTCGCGGACGGTTCACCTCCGTGCTCGTTGCCGTCGTCGTCTGCAGCACGCTGGGGGCCTGACGGGTGCCGGCGGCGGGTTGCGGCTGGACCTGGAACATCTGGGCGACGGCCTGGTCGATCGCCGGCCAGTCCGGGACGACGATCTGCTGGCTGCCGTCTGGCGTGCTGGCGTTGGCGGAATAGGTGGGCGGCTGCAGGACGACCTGGTGGATCGCCGTCTGTTTGAGGTCGCGGGCGAAGGAGGCGTATTGCAAGAAGTCGGTCAAGGGCACGTCGGTGCGGACGCTATCCTGCAAGTCGGCCGTTAGTTGCGGCAAGTGGGTGATCAAGGCCGGCCCGGTCAAACGCCGTTTGAGGGCGAGGAGCAATTGCTGCTGGCGGCTGGAGCGGCCGAAGTCGCCGATCAGGTCGCCGTGGCGCGAGCGCACGAACTGCAGCGCCTGCACGCCGTCCAGGTGCTGCGGGCCGGGCGGGAGCAGCAGCCGCATATAGGCGTAAGGGTCGCTGGGGTTGAGGTCGTCCGGGTACGTGTCGTCCAGCACCGGGTGGCTGACGTCCATGTTCACACCGCCCACGGTGTCAATCATCTTCTGGAACCCTTGCAGCCCCACCCAGGCGTAGTAGTCGATGGGGATGCCGAAGTCCTGTTCGATCGTCGCCCGCGCCGTCGCCACCCCGCCGATCTCGTAGGCGATCTGGATCTTGCCGTAGCCGTAACCCGGGATGTTCACCCAGAGGTCGCGGGGGATCGACAGCATGCCCACGGTATGGGAGACGGGGTCGACCGTCACCACGATCATGCTCTGGGTCAGATACTCGCCCGGCGCGAACTTCAGGTCGGTATCGCTGCCCAGCAGCAGAAAGTTGACGCGCTCTTTGCGCTGCAACGACGGCAGCACGAAGGGCGTGCTGGTGGCCTGCGGCTTGGCGCCGTTGGCGGGTGGGGCCACCGGCGACGCCCCGGCGCTGCTGA
>JAICXR010000421.1 GCA_025980355.1 Chloroflexota bacterium
GGCGTCCAGGTCCGCCGGTTCGGGAAATGCCAGGCCAGCAGGAAGGTGAGGGTCCGGGTTTCGCCGGGCGGCACGCTGATGCTCGCCGCGAGCGAGCCGACCGGCGCGTCCCCGCCGCCGGTGCGTTCGCGGAGGGCGCCATCCGCGCTGAAGTCGTCCCAGAAGTCGAGCAGGCCGGCCCCCCAGTTGCCCTCCGCCCAGGCGGTGCGATAGGTGACGGGTCCGCCGCCGAGGACGGCCAGCGCCAGCGTCCCCCACTGCTCGGCGTCCGGGTCCACGCCATCGGATGACAGAAATAGGCCGCTCATCTCCGGCGCCTCCCGGAAGGCGTTGCGATTCGCCTTGGGCGTCCCACTGCTGCCGTCGCTGCCGACGAAGTTCTGCAGGCTGCCGCAGACGGCCGCATCCACCGGCGCCTCGCCGCCATTCGTGAGCGCAAAGCGGAGCACGGCGACGGGGATGCCGCTGCGGTCGGCATCGCCCGGGATCAAGGGATTGAACGCCTGCAGCCGGATGGCGAGCGGCAGCGCCGGGTCGGTCAGGACCACCTGGCCGAACGGGTAGGCCGTCTCGAACGTGCAGCCCGAAAAGCGGGGCAGGCTATGGTTCGGCGCCGCCGAACCGCGCGCCCCTTCGTAGAGATCGGTGTCCAGCGGCCCTTCCAGCAGCCGGGTGACGCGGTCGCCGCCGGCCGTCCCGGCGGAGAGGGCGAAGAAGGCCTGACGCGGCACAAAGCCCTTCGCCGGGCGGTTGACGACCTCCCAGTCGCGCAGGTCGCCCCGACCGCCGAGGGAGACCGTGCCGGTGCCGATCCCGCCCAGTGGCATGGCGATCCGGCGCAACTGCGCGCCGGCATAGCGACGGAGGACCGGCCAGGTGGCCGCTGGTGCAGTGTTCATCGCGTGTTGCCCTCCCGGAGGGAGACTGTAGCACAAGGCTAAGCGGTGCCCTCCGCCGTGCAAGTCATCGACATTCGGTATGCTATGGGCCATGAGCCAGCTACCGACCAGCCAGGAAGAGCGTTTTGCGCTCGTCGTCGCCGAGTTCCTCAACAATCCAGACGTGACTCCTCCCTCGGGGACGGGCTTCGGCTCTGCGGGTCTGCGGGTTCATGGCCGAATCTTCGCCATGCTCTCATCCAAGCGCGAGTTCGTGGTGAAACTTCCGGCGCGGCGGGTGGATGCGCTGATCGCGGCGGGGGAAGGGGATCGCTACGATCCTGGCCACGGGCGCCGCATGAAGGAGTGGCTCGCCCTTTCACCGACCTCGCAACTCGATTGGCTGTCTCTGGCGAGAGAAGCGCTGGCGTTCGTGGCCGACCAGCGCTGAGCCGGGGACATGGGAATTCCCTACACGCGCTGCGCGTAGTAGTCGGCGTAGCTCAGGCACTGCATGCCGAGGTCGCGCGCCTTGCGGAGCAGCGCCTCGGTAATCGCCATGGTTGGGTCGTCGCGTCTGCTGCTGTGGTCGTGGGTGCAATACGAGAAGACGAGCCGCTCGGCGGCCGCCCGCTCCATGTAGGGATAGACGCCGGCGAGGAAGGCGGCATGGTCGGTCCAGCCGACCGTCTTCCGCAAGGAGATGTCCTGCCAGCCGTGGATCGGCACTTCCAACATCTGGGGGAAGCCTTGCACCGCGTAGAAGAAGGGCTGAATGGCGAGGTCTACCGGCTGCCAATCCCGCTCGTTGCGTCCCCAGCTCCGCACGAACCGGATACCCTCGTCCCAGAGTATTTCCAGGATGTCCGGTCGGTCCACCAGGCCACGGTAATAGGCATACGGGCCGGTGATGCCGGTGCATTCGACGCCCAGCGTCTCGCGCAGCAGGACGGTGGTGCGGCGCACCTCTTCCCGGATCTGCTCCAACGTCCCGGCCCGGACGAAGCGCACCCCTTCCTGGGGATCTTCAATGTAGACCGACTTCAGCAGGACGTGACTGTAGGTATGTTGCTGCAGGTCCATCAGCGAGTGGTCGGCGAGCGGACGCAGCGCCTCCAGGTTGCGTTCGGCGGTGCGGCCACAGAGGAAAAGCGTCGCCGGAACCTCCGTCGCCTCGTGGATTTCCCGCATCCGCTGCAAGAAGGGTCGCGTGACCGCCGGATCGCCGGACTCCGTGTCATAGCCGATCAGGAAGATCCCGCGATCGCCACCCGCTCCCGGCGCGGCCGGGCTGCGCCGCGCGTCAATGTCGCTCGCTGTCGGGGCAACGGTACCCATGGAAGAACGCTCCTTCTCGTGTCGTACACCGCAACGGCGGTCGAGTGTATTGATCCGTCCGGTGAATTAAGCCATCCGAACTGCTGAAGAAGGTAGCGCATAGGCGCCACCGTGTCCACCCGGCCGCTTACTTCATGGCCTCGGGCGAGTCCAAGCGCATTGGCATCGCTGTAAACTTCTGGTATCATCGCTCTTTCCATTTTTGGTTATGGATTGAGGAATGGCCATGAAGCGCGACCTGCTGAGCGTCACCGACCTTGCGATTGGAGAGGTCCATGAGATCTTCCAACTAGCAAAAACGCTCAAAGGTCGTCGCGGCCCGGAAGCGCCGCGGCCTTTACTGGGGCAGACCGTCGCCTTGCTCTTCCAGCATCCCTCCTTGCGTACCAAAGCGTCGTTCGACGTCGCCGTCCACGAGCTCGGCGCGCATCCTCTCTACATGGGCAATGAGGAAGTCAAGATGGGTTCCCGCGAAAGCCCGGCCGATGTGGCGCGCGTGCTCTCCCGCTATGTCCAGGGCATCGTCGCCCGCCTACGCCGGCACGCCGACCTGGAGGCCTTCGCCGCCGCGTCCGGCGTGCCGGTCGTCAACGCACTCACCGATGTCGAGCACCCGTGCCAGGCGCTGGCCGACCTGCTGACGCTGGATGAACTCACCGGCGGACTCGCCGGTCGCCACCTGATCTACATCGGCGACGCCGACAACAACGTCGCCACCTCGCTGCTGCTGCTGGCGCCGCGCATGGGCATCCGGGTGACCGTCGTCTGCCCGCCGCGCTACGCGCCGGCGCCCGGCGTGCTGGCCCGCGCCGAACGCCTCGGCGGCGCCGCCGTCGAAGTCGAACACGACCCCGGGCGGGCCGACCTGGCCAGCGCCGACGCCATCTATACCGATGTCTGGGTCAGCATGGGCCAGGAGGCGGAGACGACCACCCGCCTCGACGTGCTAGCACCCTACCAGGTCAACGCCGCCCTCCTGCAGCGCGCCCCGGAGCGCTGCATCGTCCTGCATTGCCTCCCGGCCAAGCGCGGCCAGGAGATCACGGACGGGGTCCTCGACGGTCGGCAGTCCGCCGTCTTCGACCAGGCAGAGAACC
>JAICXR010000395.1 GCA_025980355.1 Chloroflexota bacterium
CGATGGCCTTGTCCTACTCGGCATCCTCATCCTGGTGACGCTCATCATCTGGCGCTTCCCGGCGGTCGGCGACAAGCGCACAGTAATCCTCCGGCCGGTCATGGCATCGCTCGCCAGCTGTGTCGTACCCTTCGTTTGCATCGTCGGCGCCTACATCGTGCTGCATGGGATCACCAGCGGATCATTCGGCACCGATATCAGGGACCGATCGTACAGCGCCTTCGAGCAAGGCCAGGGGTTTGTACATGGCTATTCGGAGGCGACATGGACGCAGGGCACCTTGGAAGCCCGCCAGTTGTACGGCACTCCCCAAGAGAACCACTTTTCCGTCCTCCGGGCGATACGCCGTAACCCCGGCGCCTTCGCTGGGCGCGTCCTGCACGTCATCCCGCTCGCGGTCTTCGAATTCGTCTTCTACTACGGCTTCGTCCAGGCATTGGCGCTCGTGGCCCTTGCCGCCATCGGCGTCCGTCGTTTGGTGCGCGAGCAACACGGCGTCATGGTCGCCATTGGCCTCCTGTGGGCGAGCCATGTTGGCGTGTATCTCGCCTTCTTCTTCCGGCCCGGCTATCTGCTCTTCCCCTATTTCGTCCTCCTGGCCTTTGCCGCTATCGGCCTGGATACCGTGGGCCAGCGCCTTTTCCAGCGAGGACGGGCCTGGCATGTGCCGGCCGGGCTTGCCGGCGTGGCGCTACTCGTCGCTAGCCAGCATAGCCTCAGGTTGACGCCGTTTGCCGTCGCGCTCGCCGTGACGGTCGCGATCGTCTGGCTCACCTGTTTTGAGTCCGGCGATAGACGCCTGGTGGTGTTCGTCTCCGGCATGTGCGCCGTTCTGCTCGCCGGGATCTATCATCCGGGGCCGCATACCCTGGCGCTGGGGGCGACCGGCGAAGAACGGACGGCGCGCTACATGCGGGAGCACCTGGCACCGGGGACGCTCGTTGGCGCGTGGAACCCCGCGGTGATCTGGTTGGCGAAGCAGGACGATCAGTCCTTGGATCTGGATATGTCCGGCGTGACGTCCGAGGCGAGTTTGGATGCCTGGCTCCGCCGCACCGGTGTCCAGGCGATCTACGTGGACCCCTGGCCGCAGGAGCTGGCGCCGACCGCCTACGCCCTGATCGAGCATGACATCGGCACGCGCTTCACGGTCGTCTTCACCGTCACCGACTCCGACCCCGAACGGGTTGCCAATCCGGCGGACGACCTGCCGGTCCATCGTCCCGATCGGTTCACGGTGCTGGCGGTGAAGGCCGGCGCCTAGATCGCCGTCGCGCTGATCGTGTTCCTACGGCTGGGCGGACCGTTGTTGCGCTAACCACTGGGCCGAAGGCTTCGCGGTGAGGTCGTGCCGGTACAGACCGAAGTGGTCGAGGGCATCCACCGACGCCGCCGAGCCTTCGTCCAGCAGCTCGTACCAGAAGACGGCGGACACGTAGGGCCAGCGGGCGGCGAGGACCAGCGATTCGGCGAGGTAGGAGCGTTGGTTGGCGTCCGTCGTCGGCAGCGTCGGCGCCCAGCAGGCGCCGGGCGCCGGGTCGCAGGTCGCGACGGTCGACCAGCCAACCTCCGTCAGCCAGATCGGGCTGGTGTCGCCGGCCTGCAGCATGGCCTGATGCAAGGCCGGGACGGACTGCACGTAGCTATGCATCGGCTGTTGGGCGTCATACCAGAGCGGATTGGGGCCGTTGGTGTAGGGATGGAAGGACAGCACGTCGAAATAGCCCTTCGCACCGGCAGCATACATGCCGTTCAGAAAGCCCATGGTGGACCCTTGGCCGGCATCGGCCTCGACGGGCGCCAACGCCCCGGCCACCACCACCGCCGTAGGATCAGCCGCCTTAACCGCCGGGTAGGCGGCCTTGAGCAGGTTGGCATAGGCCGCCGGATCGGCGCCGGGAACCGCATTCGGCTCGTTCCAGAGCTCCCAATAGTGAATCTGCCCCTTATAGCGAGCGACCAGGCGCCCCATAAAGTCGGCGAAATCCTGCGGATCGGACGGCAGATCTGCTCGCGCCCCCTCCGAACAGCCGGCGTAGCCCACCGGGATGGCCCAGCATGGCGACTCGGTGACGACCGCCAGCACCTGGACGTGGCGCCGAGCTGCGTCGGCCACGAAAGCGTCAAGATGCTGGACCTGATCGGAGGTCCACAGGTCGGTCCCCGGCCCTATCGGTTCTAGCCAGGCCCAATGGATATCGAGCCGGACGATCGATGCGCCTACGGCGGTCGTATCATCCAACGTCGTGGCCTCCGAGAAGGCGTTGTAGTCCGTCGGGTTCAGCGGGTGCACGTTGACGCCGAACATTGACCCCGTCGGCGTCTCGCCGGCGCAGGCCGGAGTGCCGGCGAGCGGGAGACCTCCAGGGTTCGGCTCCCAAGCAAATCGACAGCCGTTCGGACGCTCCAGCAAGCTGAGATCGTGCTGAATCAGGGTCCGGGCACCATCGGTAAAGGCCGCCGAGTTTGTCGCCTTGCGCCAAACCAGTAGCCCCCGGCTCGTCTGCTGCAGCGTGTTGCCGGTCGTGGGATCGGCGGTTTCATCGGTGAGGCAGGCGCCGATGATATGGGGGAGTAATGTGTGGAAATCCGCGAAACCGAGGACGTAGCCGCAGGTTGGCGCGGCCTGCGCCTGGGCGCCGGCAGCCGGCAAGACCCAGGCAAAGAGTAGACAAACGGTCAATAGTCGAGGCATACGCTCCCTACATCGTGTACCAGGAGGCCACGGCGCAACTGCACCCGCCGCAGGCTCCTCAACCGCCCGCCGCCCTCCCCAACTCCGTCCCTTTGCCGGCGTTGCGGCCACGGTGGGAGCGGGAGGGCGCCATCAACCGGGGAGCGTACCACCGATTCGGGGACGCGGCGTGACGCGGGGATGAGCGTAGGCTACGGCAAATGTTGATACTGCCCCACCCAGTAGTACGTAGCAATGATGTAGGCGAAACTGGCCTGCATGCCGGTCAGGCCGTACGCGCCTTCGTAATCGTCGTACGTATGGCCCGCATACGTATAGGGCACGGCGGGCTCGATTTGCCCGCCCTCGTGCCACTCATTGAAGGAGATGATCGCCACACCTTCGGGCTGTTCTCGCACCAGCTCCGTCCAGGAGTTGTTGTAGTACTGGCCATTTTCCCTCGATTGCTGGTCGGTATCGTGATAGGGGGGCATATGGGAATGATCCCAGCCCGGCATCGCGGCATAGATCACGATGTAGTCCTTGGAGCGGGGGAAAGGCGTCGTGTCGGGGAAGGTCGGGCTGTAGTTGAAAAAGCCGTCGACGTGGGAGTAGGAAAGCTGGCGGCGGACATTGCTGTCCGAGTAGAGAAGGCTGTCATCCATCCGGTCTAACACTATCGCGTTGTCGGCGGTTCCGCGCAAGGTATCCATGGCCGCGGCGAAGGCGGCACTGCCTGGTCCCGCATAGAGGAAGTAGACGCCGCGGGGGCCGAGGTCTTTGCCGTAGAGGGTCGGCCGCACCGCTTTATAGAAGGCCGGATAGTTGCCATAGGTCGTATTGAGGTAGTGAATATCGGACATGATCGACGCGGTCGTTCTGCCGGCGTACGGCTCGATCATGAAGGCAACTTTCAGGCCGTTCTTGGCGGCGGCGTTGA
>JAICXR010000255.1 GCA_025980355.1 Chloroflexota bacterium
TCAGGCAGCACCGGCAACGCCAACTGGAAGAGCGCCATCTGCTCGGAACGGAGTACCAGAACGCCGACCTCGTCTTCTGCAGCCACACCGGCACGCCTTTGCAACAACATAATGTAGTCCGCTCCTTCAAGCGACTGCTCCGGCAAACCGGCCTACCGGCGACCATTCGGCTCTACGACCTCCGCCACGCCCACGCCACCGCGCTGCTGGCTGCCGGTGTTCACCCCAAGGTCGCCAGCGAACGTTTAGGCCACGCCAGCGTCTCGCTGACTTTGGATACCTATACGCACAGCGTGCAGGGACTTGATGCTGATGCCGCCGCGCGGGTGCAACGAGCGATTCGCCGTCCAGCCGGTAGTGCTTCCAAGGAAGGCGTCGCAGAGGACATGCAGGACCCGGGACAAGAGTCGTGAAGCATTGCAGCTCCGCCGGTCATCGACACGATGAGGTAGCCACGATGCCCGAGTATCAGCGAGGGTTTCATTGACCGAACGGAGGTGGCGAAGACGAGCTTGCCTTCGCTTCCTCCTTGCCGGTTAGGTTGTGCTGGTGGTTACCATGGCAGTATCCTCGCACATCACCGGCTTGGGCCGATCGACGCGCTGGTCGGTGCCGGCAGGGGTGTTGCTCCTGGCGGCGGGTCTCTTCCATCGCCAGTGCCTTCGGAACCGTACCAGGAGGGTGCTGTAGCCTACTACGATGACCAGTCGACGGCCGAGCCGGCACCGGCTCGGCCCCGGCGACCAGGCACCCATCGAGGCAATGACACCACGGAGGACACCAGTTCCCTGCTTGGGGCGCTGGCGCACATGGAAATTCCGTGGACATCAGCCACAGCGAACCCAACGTCACCTGTCGGTCGTCGTGATGGTCTTTACTGCGTCGTTCCTCGCCATGTTCACCGCCTGGCTCACCGGGAACGCTTCCATACGGCTCGCCGGGTAGGGCGCCAGCAGGAGTTGCAGTTCCAAGGCGCTCGTTGTCTGATCCAACCAGACCTCTTCCAATTCCGGGCGCAGGATGACTGGCATGCGGTTGTGAATCGGCACTATCAGTCCGTTCGGTTCCGTCGTCACGATGGCGAAACTGTACAGATCGCCCACCGCAGGGTCGTGGTGGACGTCGTAAAGGCCGGCGAAAGCAAAGGGCGACTGGTCGGTGGGCCGGATGAGGTACGGCTTTTTTGAGTTGCCAATAGCCTTCCACTCGAACAAGTGGGTCGCCGGCACCAGGCAGCGTTGGCGCTTGAACGGCGTGCGGAAGGTCGGCTTGTCCTGAATGCCCTCGGACCGGGCATTGATCATCGGCCGCGTGCGGTCCTTCGCCCAGGTCGGCACCGGGCCCCACTTCATCGTCTTGGCGTGGCGCTGGCCATCCGGTTGGTGGATCACCGGCAAGAACTGCGTCGGTGCGGCATTGTAGCGTGGTTGGACGTTCGACAAGTCGAGGTCCAGGTAGAGCTGGAATCGCTCACCGATGTGTTGCACATCGGTGATGCCGTAGCGCCCACACAAGTCGACCGATGCCTCCTGTATGACTGCGCTCACTGTACCGGGCTTGGCGTCACCGTAGCGGCTAAAGTCGCCTTCCTCGGCGGTGGATTGGGGAAGGGCAGGTGGTGCAACCCAATGCGTTGCTACCCTTAACCCGGCCAGACTGGGGCCGCGCTGATGATCACGCCTCGCTGCTCAACGTTGCTCTCCTACAGGCCGACGCCGACCGTCGCGGTGCGCGCTCCCCTACTCTCCATAATGGAGACCAACCATCAGAAGCTTTGCCGCATTCGGCACTCCTGAGCAACGATCTCAACGCTCGCCATTAGCCCATGAACAGCAGTCGCGATCAATTAGGGGGATGGTTAGGGGGATGCGCCCCCAACAGGGGGGCCACGGCGCCAAACGTCGAGGGATCCCCAGAGGGGAATTGGGTGAGGGCACAGGGACTCGAACCCTGGACACGCTGATTAAAAGTCAGCTGCTCTACCGACTGAGCTATGCCCCCTGACACTCCTTCAGAGTGTACCGCACCGGTTCCCCGGTCGCGCGGTTCAGCGCGTCACGTCACGAGGGAGCCCGGTGCCGCCCTCACTGCATGGTCAATGTCCGCCCATCCGTCAGCAGGCGCACCTCCCCGGTCTGGTCGGTGCGCAGCACCGCCAGCGTTCCCATGTCGGCCGGCGTCGCATGCGCCTGGAGGGCAGCAGCGAGGATCAGGCCGGGCTGAACGGCGGTCAGGAAGGCGGGATCGAGCGCGCCGTCGGCGGCGCCACGCGGGGCGATGAGCACCGCTGCTTGAAGCGCGGTGCCGGAAAGGAGGGCGTCGCGCTGGTCAGCCGGGGAGAGAGCGGCGGCATCAAGGACGGCGACGGCGCCGATATGGATGATCACGAGGAGGTGGGGCGCGTCCGCGCCGCCAAGGGGAACGGTGTCGATCGTCACGCCGCCGGACGTCCGCAGCTCGGCCATCGTCGGTGGAGCAACCGCGGTGGCGCCGGCGGCAAGACCGGCCCGCAGTGCGACCGCGGACTGGGAGGGGCGCGCGGCGGCTTCCGGCAACAGGACGCGCTGGAGACGGTAGCGGGCGCCAAGGTCGTCGGTCGCCCCGGCGTGCGCGCCCTCCGCGCCGAGCAGCACGAGCGCATCCAGGGAGCGGGACCAGAAGGGCAACGCTGTCCCGAGCTGGGCCAGCAACGCCTGTTTGCCGCTGCCGACGTCCACGAGGACGCTCCGGCCCTGGACATCACGGATGAGGAGGGCGTCACCGGTACCGAGATCCAGGAACGTCAGTTCCGTCCGGGCCGGTGGAGCGCCGCGCAGGACATAGACGGCGGCAAGGAGGAGCGTCAGACCTCCGCTCATCGCCAGACGAGTCGTCACCCTGAGGCGCGCCGATCGGGCCGCGGCGCGGCGCGGCTCCGGCAATAGCGGCAGCAGCGCCAGGCAGCCGGCATAGTAGAGGAGCGCGAAGAGTCCGCCCACGGCCGGCGCCGCCCCGGCGGCGGCGGGGACCTGCGCCAGCAAGCGCACGGCGGCGATCATATAGGCGAGGAAGCCGAACGCGAGCAGGCCGGCCAGGTGGCCGAGCAGCGGGGAGATGGCGCCGGCCACGGCAATCAGCGCCCCGGCGGCCATCGCCGCCGGCAATACCGGCAGGCAGATCAGGTTGGCCAGCGGTGCCAGCAGCGATACCTGCTGAAAACCCACCATCGTCACCGGGAGGGTGGCGACCTGGGCCGACAGCGTCACACCCACCGGCTCCGCCAGCCAGACCGGCAGCCGGTGCAGCCAGACCTCGAAGCGCGGCTGCAACAAGAGGATGCCGGCCGTGGCCCCGGCGGAAAGCTGGAAGCCGCTGTCGCCCAGCACCGCCGGCTGGAAGGCGACCATGGCCGCCGCCGCCAGGGTCAGCCCTTGCAGGGAAGCGACCGGGCGACCGGCCAGGAGCGCGCCCAGGGCCAGCCCCCACATCAGCCCCGCCCGGATGCCGGCTGGCGTCGCCCCGGTGAGCAAGATGTAGACGCCGACACCAACCAGGGCCGGAAACGCGGCCCGGCGCCGGCCGATCAGCGGCGTGCAAAGCCCCAAGAGCGAGCCACCCACGATGGCGATCTTGAAGCCGCTGGTGGCGACGATGTGGATCATACCGGTGCGGATGAAGTCGGGCGTGAGCGTCGAGAAGTCCGCCGAGCGGGTGCCGATGAGGATGGCGCGCTGCAACGAGGCCTCCGGCTCCGGCAACGCCGCTTGCAGTTCGCCGGCGATGCGCTCGCGGAGGGCGAAGATGGCGGCATGCACCGGATCACCGGCGCCGTTGCCCAGGCGCGTGATGCGGGCATAGGTCATGCTGCTGCGCACGCCCTGCCGGGCGAGGTAGTCCCGGTAATCGAAACCGGGTAAGACCGGTGGCGCCTGCGCCGTCCCCCGCACGTCCAGCACGTCGCCGAAGGCATATGGTTGCGTCAAGGGCACGCGAAGTTGCAGCACCCCACTGGCCGGCTGCCACGCGGGAGCACTGCGCGAGCCGCCGACGGTGGCCTGCACCGTCAGGCGGAGGAGCGTCGAACGCTCCCGCACGTCCGGCTCCTCGGACACGACGCCGCGCAGTTCGACGAAGCGCCCGTTGAAGCCGGAGATATCGTCGGCGGCGAGCGTCCCACCGGCCTGGGCCCGGGCCACGCCGGCGCCAAGCAGTACCAGCGCAAGGGCGAGCGGCGCCAGGCCGGGACGGCGCCACGCCACTACAAACACCACGGCGACGCCCGGTATCGCGAGCAGCGGGGGAACGACCGGTGCCAGGGGCGCCAGACCGACGCCGGCCAACAGCGCCAGCGCCGGCCAGAGCAGCGGCGCCCGACGCAGCCGCCCTTCCAGCCCCGCCGTCCAGGAACTCACTGCACAGTGAGACGAGAGCGAATCCGCGCCAATTCGGTTTTGTGCAACCCAGCCTTCACCAGGTCGTCGACGCTGGCGTAGGGGCCGTTCTGCTGGCGATAGGCGACGAGGTGATCGGCGGTGACCTGGCCAATTCCGGGTAACGCCTGGAAATCCCCGGCGCTGGCGCTGTTGACGTTCAGCAGCCAGACGCCTTGCGGCGTCGGCGTCGGGCCGCGCGTCCCGGCGGTGCCGCGCCCGCCGGTCGCCACGGGCGCCGGTTCGCCCTGGTGCGGCACCGCCACCTGCTCGCCGTCGCTAAGCGGGGCCGCGAGGTTCACATGGTCGAGATCGGCGTCCTCGACGGGGCCGCCGGCCGCGGCGAGCGCATCCTGCGCGCGGCTGCCCGGACGCAGGGAATAGACGCCGGGCGTCGCCACGGCGCCGCTGACGTACACGGCAATGTCGCGCGGCGTCGGCTGCCGCGTGGGGAAGCTCCGTACGGCCGGCGTCACCGTCGTCACGACCAGCGTCGGCGACGGCGCTACCGGCGCCTGCCGGGACACCAGGATGGCGGCGGCAAGGAGCGAGACGGCGGCCAGGGCGGCGAGCGCCCAACGCCACCGGCCTAGCGCCGTCATCGATACACTCCGTTGAACATCACCACCCGACGTCCGGTACCGGATCGTAGCCGATTGCTTGCCCGCTGTCACGCAAAAGGAGCGTTCGTGAACATCTCTTCACGTGCGTTCCCGAACGCGCCCGGCCTGGGGCGCGGACCGAGAGCCGAGGACGGCGCAGTTGCGGCCGCTCAGGGGCCGCGCCCGGATGCCTGCGCGCTTGCCTTCCCGCGTCGCCCGCGTACCTGCTAGTATCGGGAGGCCGCCGGGAAACGGGCGGTCGGTGTTGAACGGACAGGGAAAGAAGTCGTTATCGTGAAAAAGGGCATCTGCTACGGCTGCATCGACGAGGGGGACACCTTCGAGGCGAAGCTCCAGGCCACGCGCCAGGCCGGCTACGACGGGGTCGAACTGAGCTTCGACGGGCAAGAAAGCGCGCCGCTGCGCCTGGGGATGGACCAGGCGGCGGTAGAAAAGCTGCGCGCCACGATCGAACGCCAGGGCCTGGAAGCGCGTAGCACCATGAGCGGCGCCGCGCTGCGCGACACGCCGATCCTCAATGGCGACCCGGCGATCCGCCGCCAGGCGGTCACCA